>CAILAO010000459.1 GCA_903832105.1 uncultured Pseudomonadota bacterium
ATCAAGAGCGGGTTTTAAAAGCTGCAACATATGATTGATCTGGAGAAATTTTCGGAGGCTATCTCGCGACATTGAAGCATCGGCGTTTAGCACACCCATGACTCGAAGAAGCTGAGGTGCTTCAGGAGGGAGTATAAGTAACTTCTTCCCGCTAGTGACCTTCTTTACTCGTTCCGGTGTCCAGTGCTTTTTTGCTCTTTGTGAGAATGAGTCCATTAGCTATTCCAACACGCTTGGAATATCCTTCTCGATCACGTCGATTCTATTATTGCCGATTTTTCCATATGACTGGAGAAATTGGCTGCCGATCCAGTATGATAGGGTCGCTGGCGGCTTCCCGTCTTTTTCTGGCTTTGATGTATCGATTGAGGGATCGGGATCAAGTTTTTTGAAAGTAAGCGTATCGATCACAGTGCCATCCTTCTCAAACTTAATTTCGAGGAAAGGTTGCAGAGACTCCAAGGCGGTTTTTTGCGCTGGATCCGCGTAGGCAATAACCTTGAGTTTCTCGACTTTATCAAGCCAGTTTCGGTAAATAGGCTTAATGTTGGCGTTCTCTTGGTCATCTGACCATTGAAGCGCCCCTTTATCATCTCGTTTCGTGTGGAGGATCGCCTTTTCCTTTTCACCCACTTTAATTAAAGCTCGCGTGATTTCTTCAAAAGCAAAAGCGACAATGCGACGCTCAAAAAGCCTAAAATCTGCCTTCCTTAACTTCTCAAAAGGCCCTTCATCAACGAGGTAGACTTTATTGTCTTGTGTATTCAGGACGAAACGGTTAGCACTGCCGTAACTTTTCTTACCAATTTTAATTTCGAGTTTTTTGGGAGCTTTTGGATCACCTGAAGTCACAACAAAAGCCTGCGCACTATCTTTGAGACCAAACTCTTCAGCCATCTTTTCGTTTTCGATTTTGCCGATAACGCGTAGGGCCTGTAGAGGATTTAAACTCGTCAGGAGTTCTTCCATTTGTTCATTGGCTAAAAAAGTTTCGACTTTTGGAGGGGCTGGAGGAGTCGGCTCTGGTGGCTTTTCGCCCTCTTTTGGTGTCTCTTTCGGGTCTTTTGGCTTATTTTGCTTTGGATCCACCTTAGATAAGGTCACCCAAAATTTCTTGTCGTCCGCAAGACGAGTCGCCTTAGAAGTGATGTCTTCGGAAACATACGCCAATTCCTTTACGGAAGCAGGATCAAAACTTATAATAGAAACTTTGGTTTCCGAGTCATCTGACTTTGGAAGCGATGCCCAATAGGCTAATCCCAAGCCTCCCGCCAATAGAACACTGTAAATACCAAGATCAATCCTCATCTTCTTGCACCTTATCTATGTTGTCGACTCTTCTTTTTCGTCTACGTGTCGCAATAAATCCAGTACCGATCAGTAAAAATGGCACTGCAATCACAGAACCCCAGAACCAGACTAAGTCTTGTTTTTTCGTATGCTGAATTTTTACATCTTCTTCAGACGTCAGGTTTCCTGTGATCTTATTATCACCCGTAAGCCATTTGATCGCGTCTGAGGCAAAGAGAAGGTTCCCTGGGTTCCTAATCAAGATATCGGAGACCGCTGATGCAGAAGCAAAAGCGATGACACGCGCCTCGATTTCCTCTTTCTTCTCATCTTTACCGTCCGGTTTTTTCTCGTCCTTTTTGTCGGGCTTATCGGGCGTCTCTGGGGGTTTTTCTTCAGGCTTGGTGACCTCTTTTCTAAAGAGTGCTGCGACACCAAGTGTTTGAGTCCCGCGCTTCTCTGTGTCCTTATCAAAGGAGTAGTTTTTATTCGCATCAACAAAGGTATCCGGGAGTGTCTTCACCGTTTCGAACGACCGCCAAAGACCGAGTTGCGGCGTAATTCTAAAGTAGCCACTATTCCACATGAGGAGAGCAATTTTTTCTTCGTGTCTCGCTAGGCTTGTAACAGATTCATGCGAGGTGAAAATATTACTAAAAATAAACTGATGATCAACCGCTGTCTTCGTGATGGCGACATAATTCCGGTCATTAGCGAGGGGGGTCTTGTTAAACTCAATACCAATCTCAGCAAGAAAATTAAGTAGAGGATCGGTTGGCGGATTTTGTTCGCCGCCAACTCCCACTTCTTTCGGCTTTTCAAGATCAAGCATCACAAGAAGTTTGCCGCCCTTTTCAATGTATGCCTTAAGCACATCGATCTCTTCCTGCAAAAATGGCTTCGTGGGCCCAATAATGGCGACCGCAGTCGCCTCATCGGGGACACCCCGACCGCTTCCTTCCCCTAATCCGAATTGACGAACGGAATAGTTTTGGTTTTGAAGGAATGCATAGAGGATGCTAATAGTGCGTTTCATTGCCTCTTCACTGTCGCCGCCAGTCCAGGCCATTTCTCCATGTCCCTTGGAAAAGTAAACCGTTTTTTTAGCGGCGGTAAGCGCCAGAAAAGCGCGTTGAAATTCCGTATCGAATTGCTTCAAAACACCTCTGGCCGTCGCAAGCGTAAGACCGACTTGAATGCGCTCCCGCTTAGTGCCCACCTCAAGGACAACATCGCCATTCCTGGTAACTTTGTATTCCTCTGCTTTTGTGGGGCTCAAGTCCTTATCGTAGTTTGTGACTTCAAACCGCGGTTCTTTTGCCTTGAGAAGCGAGAAGTATTGATCTACTTGTTGATAGACTTCGTTTCCCGGAGGGAAGAAGGTGATCACTTTGAGCGGATCGGTTAAAGTGCCAGCCATTTTGTAAGTGGCTTCACTGGGGCTACTGGTTTTCAAGTAGCTCCAATCGAAGGAGCGATCTCTCTTTTCGGTGGAATAATTCAAGGTCACAAAAAACGCAAGCAGGACGCCGATGGCGAGATACCCAAGCCCCGCGCGCATAACGCGTGAAGCTTCGGCCAAACGTCCACGTCCGTTTTCACGCATAGCCCATTCGAAACCAATCGCGCTGAAAAGGCCAAGTATGCTAAATAGCAGATGAGCCGCAAACAGGGCTTTTGTAATGAGCTTATCAGGGGCAGGCGCGTTACCCAATACGCGCTGATATACAATGTAAAGTGCGACTCCAATCAAAATAGCTATCTGCCATATCGAGGTGTATATCCACCCACGGCTTTCGCTTGGAAAATTTTCTCTTTTTGCAAAGAGAGCCGCAATGTAGGTGAAAAGAAGTCCAAGGATGAGTAACCCGATACCGCCATACCTGAGATAAGGATAGAACTTCTCCGTGGCAAAATAACGCTCTGCCGCAAAAAAAGCGGCCAAACCTGTAAGAAAGAACGGTAGTCTTAAAAAAATGAGGATTTTATTAAATCTGCTAACCATAGCCGTTAACCCCGCCATCTTCTAGCTTCAAGAGCTTGGACCGAACATTCTAAGAAGAAAACGATCATACTGAGGTAGAAAACAATGTCCTTTGTGTGAACAATGCCTTGTGAAAATGGAGTGAAGTGTCTGTTGTGAATGGCAAGATAGCTGAAAATTTCCTTGAATGGCGGCGAAACAACATCCGACAACATCCAGAAGACAAGGAGCGTGACTGTAAACAACGCCCCCAGAACTCCAGCCATGAGTTGGTTGGGGGAAATCGTTGATGCAAAAAGGGAGATCGCCATCGCGGTGCCACCAATAAGAACAAGCGAAAGATACCCGGACGCGAGGTGGCCAAGGGAAACTTTCCCGTTAATAAAAATCATGGCTGGCATATAGAGCGAAAGAATCAAAAGAAAGACTAAAAAGCCGAGCGCCGAAAAGAACTTCCCATAAATCAGTTGCCGCTCGGAAACCGGCGAGGTGTAAAACAAGACGATAGTTCCCGACTGCCGCTCTTCCGCCAGAAGTCGCATCGCTAAAAGAATGCCCGCAACCATGACAAAACCGCTCGAAAAGTAGAAAAAGTCCTGCAAAACTTCCGACGAGAACTTTTTGCCCGAGCCGATTGCGAACGAGTTAAAAAAGAGACCGTCAATAAATAGAGTCGCCGCTCCAATGATATAGGCCATCCATGTTGTAAAAAAGGCGCCGAATTCACGGCGTGCTATAAGAAAACACTTACTCATTCTGCCTCGCCCCCCCGTGCAATTTCAACGTTAACAGACGTTTCTTTAACAGGTGTTTCTGGGGAACGTCCCGATGACCCCGTCTGACTTGGTTTTACGAGTTTCATAAACAGCCCTTCAAGTCCCGCCTCTTCACGCGCGAACCCGACGAGTCCAATGCCTCCACCAACGATCGTCGCAGCGACCTGTGCCCGAACATCAATACTGGTATCGACATTGAGCCTCGGTCCACCATGGGGTCCCTTGGTCATTCTGACGTTGGTGACTCCACGGATAGAGCGAAGCTTTGCCATAATTCCATCGTTTGTTCGTTCAATATCACAAAGAAGGGTCATGTTCTTCGCCAGTTTGTCTTCGAGATCTGATTCTTGACCTTCGGCAACAAGTTTCCCTTCGTCGATGATTAAAATCCGATCACAGGTCTTTGTGATCTCCGACAAAATATGACTTGAAAGAATAACGGTATGCTGTCCCTTGAGAGACACGACAAGATCCCGCATTTCGACGATTTGAATAGGATCGAGTCCGCTAATCGGCTCATCAAGAATCAGAACCTTGGGTTCATGAACCAAGGCCTGGGCAATACCAACCCGTTGCCTGAAACCGTGCGAAAGCTCACCGAGCCGTACTTTCGTGACATGCTCTAAAGTCGTTTTATCAATAGCAAGATCGACTTTGCTTCTTACTTCGCTTGAGGGGACGTTTTTGAGTTTTGCGACAAACTTGAGATAACTGATCACGGTCATCTCATTAAATAGAGGAGGATAATCAGGGAGGTAACCTATAATTTTCCTGATCTCATTGGGTTGATCATGAACGGAATAGCCATCAATAGTTGCTCGCCCACCAGAGGGAAGCAAAAAGCAACCTAGGACCTTTAGGATGGTGCTTTTCCCGGCTCCGTTAAGACCCAGGAGACCGATAATTTCGCCCTCTTTTATTTTAAAGGAAACTTTATCAATCGCACGATGACCGGAATAGTACTTGCTGAGTTCCTGAACTTCTATCATTTTCCTATCCATCTTATCTAATAAGAAATAGTAAACCGGGAATCATTCCCATAAGATGTTAGGATGCAGAAAAGACTGGTGTTAGTCAAGCGTTCTTAGAATTATTGGACGTAGACAGCCGGTGTGCCCTCGGCATAATTTCCTTGCTGTACTTTACCTTCAATGACCGAACTATCTGCAGCTTCGGACTTTTCGAGTTTTCCGCTGTCTACAACAACGCCGAAGACAGAGATATGATCAGGTTTTGCATTTCGCGACGCGCATTCTTCAGAGTCAGGCGGACAGCCTTTGGTATCGGGTTTATGGTTTTCAAGGTTAATCTGAGCTTTCGTTCCACTCAAACTTGAGATCCATCTTTTTGCCATCGGATTTGCCAGTTTTTGGGAGGTCGCAGCAGCTTCTTTGTGGCTATTTTGATGCGAAAGAATGTCTGCTCTCTGCTTGCTCGCATCATTCTTCATGCTACTTGGTCGATTTGTTTGTTTCTTTAGTGGAACTCGCTTAACTGACTTACTATTGAGGGATGCAACATCTCTTCTCTTGACGGCGAGTTTTGTTTGCTCACCAACGTAGGTTTTCTGCCATTCATTTAGATCTTGTTTATGCTTTACTTTATTCTCGGAGTCAGAAGCGGACGCAAGTTTCACGGATTTTACCGCAGGAAGATCGGGAACAGAAGCCCGTGTATGGTGAGCTTCCGAAGCAAAAGCCTCTTCGCTGCTCGCTGAACTTGATCCAACAGTAAAAATATCTGGGGAAATATAATACGCGCTTAAAGAAAGGCCGCCTAGGATGACTAACGAATAAGAATTAAAGAGCTTTCTCATGGAAAAACAACCTCCGCAGCAAGAAAAACAGTAGCAAGTACAACACAGGACAAATCAAACTCTTAAAAAAACACCAACGTTTAAAAACGTCAGCGCTTATAATATCTCATAAAATAATATTAATTTCAATAAAATTTTATAGAAATCTCATAGAAACAGTAGAATCTGCTGCTTCTCAAAATATCGAAGTAATAACGACGGATTGGGGGGGCTTTACCCCCTTTGGTGATTACTTCTGATTAACAAGCTGTTTTTTCACTAAATTCCCTAACCGCTTGATTCCTTCATCGATTTGTTCGTGAGTCGGGAAGGAGAAGTTAAGACGCATTGTGTTGGCTCCCGATCCATCGCAGTGAAAGGCTGAACCAATCACATAAGCCACCTTTTCTTCAATCGCCTTAGGGAATAACTCGTCCGCGCTCAGGTTTTTCGGCAACTCAAGCCATAAGAAGAGGCCGCCATCCGGTCTCGTCCAGCGAAGTCCCTCGACTTTTGGCATATATTTTTCAAGCGCGCTCATCATGAGGTCACGCTTTTCTTTATAGCGTTTCGATACAAAAGCGATCTGTTTATCAAGATAACCTAGCTCGCAAAATTTTGCAGCAATGAGTTGGCAAAGGCTTGATGTGCAAAGATCCATAGCTTGTTTTGCAAGAGCCATTTTTGAAATAATATCCTCATTCGCCACAACCCATCCGACTCTGATGCCTGGGACGAAAATCTTCGAAAAAGTTCGTAGCGTGATGACGCTTTTTAAACCGTCCATGGACTGAAGCGTTGCGGGAGGCGTTCCTTCGAATCGAACATCCTTATAAGGAGAATCTTCAACAACAAGAAAATCATACTTGTAGGAAAGTTCTAGCACTTTTTTGCGTCGTTCTTGGGAAAGAGTCACACCAGAAGGGTTCTGAAAATCCGGCACGAGATAGAGGAATTTATAACGCTCTTCATCTTTCTTTAACTTGATAATAAGCTCTTCTAACAAATCCGTTCTGATACCGTTATCATCCATGGGAACGCCATGCATCTTTGCGCTGTAAGCCCCAAAAACCTGAAGCCCACCAATATAGCTAGGAAGCTCGACAATGACGGGGTCACTCGGATCGATAAAAACCTTACCGAGAAGCTCAAGCCCCTGCTGCGAAGCAGTTGTGACAAGAACGTTTTCATCTCTTATGTTTTCACCGAGCTTTTTAGAGTGTTTTACTATTTCTCTCTTAAGTTCTGGCATGCCGTCCGTCGGGCCGTATTGGAGAGAAGACTTCGAATTTTCCTTGATCACTTTCATTGTAACTTCTTCAATCCATTCGACCGGAAAGGCGTCTGGATCAGGAAGTCCTCCAGCAAAAGAGATAACGCCGGGTTTATTAGTCAATTTCAAAAGCTCTCTGATGACACTTTTTTTAATCCTGCGTGTTGTGATCGCGTAATTCTTTACAAGATCAATCATGCGCTGCCCCTTTCACGTGGTTTTTCTGAAATTAATTGCAATGGCCGAAGTCACACCAAATCTGTCGGTAAATTTATTATTTATATTGGATTTTGTACAACAAAAAATCTAAATGCATATTAAATAAGAGAAGACCCAGGACAAATCGAATCCTTTGCTCCGGTGATGCGATCGGAAGATTTATATAGAACTTTAGCGCAGGATTATAGATGGGTAATATCCGATGGTTATGATTTGCGGATGCGAAAACCAAAATTTCGAACGTTTTTTCTTTCGGTACACCTCTACACGTCACAGACGGGTCACCTCACGTCCCCGAAGCTTAATTTTTTTGGCAATAAATTGGAACACTATAAGCCAATGCAGGAGGTGAAAAATTTGAAGTCCATCTAGCAACATTGGACACTCGAAACTCATCAATATATCCATTAAACGGGCGTGTAGTGAGCTGTGGCAAACCAATATAAAAATTGCTTCCGCTCCATGTCATCGATCCCCCAGTAAGAGAGATTTCGAGGTTTCCATTCAAGTAAACATAGTAGTTATTGCCTCGTTTTACCGTCGCGAAATGATACCATGTATTACTTTGGATAGCTGTACTACCCGCGCAGCCATATCCACTGCAAGCCCACGAGCCACTCCCAACAAACAAAGTGAGAACTTTACTGCCAGTTTCGTTTAACTCAAGATTGACGCCGTAGAAATCCACTGCATTTCCAAAAATCCCCTGACATGTTTGCGCTGCATTGTTGGTGTTGAACCAACCGTCGACGGTGAAATCAGTGGTATTGAAATTAAGACTTGAATCCGAGTTTATTAGATATCCGCCTCCGAAAGAAATACTGGATGCACCAAATTTACCTTGAGAAGAACTATTCGTAACCGTTCCTGACGTACTGATCACACGGGCGTTAGGTGAGCTGTCCGAAAAAGTGGCCGAACCGTTTGTACCATCACCGTGTAACAAAAGCAGCGTGTTGTAAGAAGGAGCCTCATTTGCGTAAGATGTCCAACCTGATGGACAACTACTCAATGCAAACGCGGAAACCATGCCGCTAGGTGTAAGTCCGTTGTAGGTACGCGCCTTTTTTTCTCCGTGCCCTATTTTTTTACTTGACTTATTTTTCTTTTTTTTCATTTAAAATGGCTCCGCTTTATTAATTATCCCCCATCAAATGGACTCGACTTTGTCACAATCGACTACATAACATGCTGAAATAATAAAAGTATTCATTTTCGTTCTAATAGTCATAATAAATCTGTCGATGGGGATGGAGTTCGTTTTTGGAATACGATGGCTATACAAAATCGTTGGACATTTTTTTAACACAGGAGGTCTTACAGCGTATGAGGCTTGCTAACAACATTGAAAATCTAAAAAAAGTTTATTTTCTCGCTATTCTTTTAACCTTGATAACAACTCTTAGTTGTAACAAGGAAACGGAATCTTGCGCTTTCAACGCTGATTTAGCAAAGGATGATCCGGCATGCGTCGATCCCAATGCTACTGCGACAGATACAAGTGCTACTACGACGGAGGCAAGTATTTCTACTGATAGCGGAACCACAGCGGCAGCGGCTGCGGGTGTGTTTTCCCTGATAGCACCAGTCGGGTTGATATCTTCAGCAACTCCGACAGTCAGTTGGGAAGCTTCTGAAAATGGCGTCTCCTACACTATTGTGATTGCGAGCGATTCAGAATGTGTGACAAGTGTACAAACAAAAACCGGAATCGAAGGCACTTCTGTAACATTAGATTCATTGGAGAACGGAGTTTTTTATATCTGTGCAACAGCAGTCAATAAAGCAGGCAGCGCAACATATGCAGCAAACGCTTCTGCAGCCAGTCCCTATACATTCTCTGTAGATGCGTTAGCCCCCGATGTACCGGTTGCGCCAACCGATGCAGGAGTATACTCCACGGCAACATCTATTCAATGGAATTGGACCGCAGTAAATGACAACTTTTCGGGAGTTAAAAAATACATTCTCAAGTACGGCGCTGATGTGGATTCTGGAACTGAAGTTGAAATTCTCGATGGTGTAACCTTTACAATGACTGATGCAACTTCAGGGCAAACTTATTACGCCAAGGTAAAATCGGTGGATCAGGCAGGTAATGAGTCTGCATATTCTGCTGCGTCCAATGGTATTATGATCGATGCCGCGGCTCCTACAGTGCCGGGAACTCCTACTGATTCAGGTGGGTACACAGCGTCTACTTCAGTGACGTGGAATTGGACAGCTTCAACGGATGCACACTCAGGGTTGTTAAAATATGTCGTTAAATATGGAGTCAATGCAGATTCCGGTACTGAGGTTGAAGTAGGAACAACGACGTATACTATGACGGGAGGCACTTCAGGCCAGACTTATTACGCAAAAGTTAAAGCTGTCGATAACGCGGGTAATGCTTCAAGTTATTCGGCAATATCAGATGGCATCATGATCGACACGAACTTGCCAACAGCTCCTTCGAACCTTGCGACAAGGGCCGATTCGACCAGTGATCCACAAACCACCTATGACAACGACAATGGTTTTTATTTAACTTGGACGGCAGGTTCTGACTCTAATTCAGGGGTCAAGCATTACATTGTTTATACATACACTGCGGCAAATTGTGCGGGAAGCAGCGTGGAATCCAGTCCCATAACAACACTCTATTATAATCAAACCAATGCCACCGAAAACGTATTTTATTCGTATAAAGTGAAGACAGTTAATAATCTGGATACATCCAGCGAGCTTTCAACCTGCTCACCAAACATCAAATTTGATGGGACGGCACCAGGAAACCTCGACATTTTTGCTGTAACCTATAGTACGACGATAAACAATATTAGATTGTTTTTATATTATCCTGCAGATATATCTGACTACGATCATATTGTCATAAGAAAGATAGCAGGAGCGACGCCGCCCACAGACTGCACTTCTTCTGGAACGGTACTTCAAACGATCACCGAGTTTTCATATGGTGTTACTATAGAAGACAATGTAGGTTCGCCAGGCGCTCACTATAGTTATCGAGTTTGCATTTACGACGCTGCTGGCAATCTTAATTCAAGTCATGCAAAAAATGACGCGGTATCTACTGCATATGTGCACCGTGCCTTTACAACGTCGGCATCATTTAATGGAGATTTAAAAGCTACTTATAATGGTCAGACCTTTAACACGGGTATCGAAGGCGCCGACTATCGTTGCAAAAAGTTGGCGGATGATGCCTCCATTACAGGGCTCGGAACTTGGCGCGCCATCATTTCGGATGCTTCGACATCCGCGCGAGATCACATCACAATTGGCGGACCGATTATTTACAAAAATGATATAAACAGTTCAGTCGCTGTGGCTTATGATGCGGCCGATTTATGGGATGGTCCTTCTGGTGGAATTAGTTATAACGAAAACAGAACTCCTACGGGTGGAGCTTCGGCATGGACGGGTTCTCAAACAAATGGGACGATATATTCGTCCGAATATGCAGTTTGCCAAAACTGGACCAGCAGCTCTTCTTCAATCATGGGACGTACAGGAAGATCTGATCAAGGCTCCATGTTAATCACAAATTCCTCTTTATATTGTAACTCTACATATCGTTTATATTGTATTGATCAAAAAGACGTTCCGTCAAAACTTACAGCCTTTTCTGGAGCAACGCCAGGTTCTGGAAGTAGTGGCGATGTCGAAGTAACAGTTGATTTTCCTGCGGTTACAACGGGCTATCATCATGTGGATATACGAAGGGTAAAGGGATTCATACCTCCGACAGAGTCCTGTGATGGAGCAGGCGATACAGTTGCGAAGTC
>CAILAO010000460.1 GCA_903832105.1 uncultured Pseudomonadota bacterium
ATATTGATCGAAATAAGAAACACAATCGCGTAAATCAGAGCCAAGAGAAGAAAATCGACAACCTCAAGGCCCAGGATCTTCTCCTTCTTATCCAGGTGTGTGTAAGTTTTAACGACGTCCATCGTTAAAACCCCGTCAGACGCTGGATAAGATCAAGGATTGCCCGCGACATCATCATGATTGCCCCGCCTAGGGCGGCCATAATGCCCCGGTTGAGCCCCCTCTCATTGCCGCTGGCCATACTGACGCCGCCCACACAGACGCCAATGACAAGGATTGCGGGCCCGACAATACGGATAAGAAAGTCCGCGATACCCTGAAGAAACGTCCCAAGCTGAGCTTCGGAAGCGGAATCGGCATGAGCCACTCCCGCCGTCAAAACCAGAATAAGCAAACTTAAAAGAATGATATTTTTTGGTTTCATAAAAAACGTCCTCCCATATATAGGTTGCACTTTGGGGGTGTTTTACGCCCCATCTTCAAAAAATATATTTTATTTTTTTTCAAATTTAACTGGTTTCCAGTGTTTTTAAGCATGTTTCGCATATGGCCGGGCCTCATGGCGCGTTGTAACCTTCTTTCAAGTAATTTCTAATAACCCTTTTTGCTTTTTTTATTTTCTTAGAAACAGTCTGTTGGGCGATTTTAAGCCGTTTAGCAATCTCTATCTCTGAGTAGCCGTCAACAAAATTTAAGATGAAGCAATGACTCTCATGCTCGCTTAAAAGCTCGAGAGCTGACTTAATATCCATCCAAAAAATAAGACGATCCCAATCTCTGGATATGCAGAATCTTTCGCGCGTCAACTGTTCAAGCTGTGAGAGGTTGTCTCCTTCTTCAACAAACACGAAGTCCATATAGAGGATCTTTTTTCTTTGTTTCATGTGTTTTTCTTTCTTTAAATAAAAAAGCCCGAAAGATAGAAAATCCTCCGGGCCTCTAGGGTCTCTGGTTGTTGCTTCGGTTAATAGGTATTACTGCTTCATATAATCCCCTTGGGGTATTTGACCAATGTAATCAAGCTGAAGAAGATCAGTGATAAAGGGGTGTTTGATGATGACGGCGGCTTCGCCGCGCGCGAGTTCGCGGATGATGTTGGGCTTGATTCTAAACTCGTCCACTTCCCGCGTGCTTCCCAAGCCCGTCATACCCTTGTCAAAAAATCCCTCTTCAGTTTGATAGGTATCTTTTATAGACTTCACCGTGCCTGATATTTTTGAATACGTTTCAACGGACGTAGGGTCATCTTGACGCATGATGATCTTGATATTGCAGTTTTCAAGGACTTGCTTTAAGAAATGGTTTCCCTGCTTCTCAAGGTCTCCCAGGGATTGGTGGGCTATTAATATCGCCAGATGCGCCCCCCGGGCTTTGTTGAGGAATTCAACAAACTGCTCATAGGCAAAATTTGAAAACTCATCAATGTAGACCGGGAAAAAATCGCGCTTGTCTTCCGGGAGATACGCCTGGATGTAATTGGAAATTGTTTTTAAGTCCTGAAGGATGATCCTGCCGAATCTTCGGGCCGTCTCTTCATACCCCTGGGCATTGAGCTGGAAATAAACGATCTTTTTATTTAGATAGGCGTCCAGAAGATCGATCTCGGGTTTCTCGGAGGTAAGGATGCCGGCAAACTCACTTTCAGATATCATCCCAAGGTCTGCCGTCATGCCGGATAGGTCTTTTTGGAATACTTGGTAATTATCAAGAATGCTTTCTAACGCTTCCCGAAGATGATCATTTTTTAGAGACTTCGCCAAACCCATCAGCTTCTTCCGATTAGATAAAAGCTCATAAAGTTTGTGAAACGTTACGACATCGTTCTGATCTTTGAGCGCCTTCATGAGAAGAAGAAGTGTTTCCTCGGACTTCTTTTTGTAAAACTCTTCCGTCCAGACATTGGCACTGATGATCTTGTCTTTCAGTTCTGTGGGATTTCCTCTCAAGAGAGGGTTATAGGTATTGGACTTCTCCGGGTAAGCCAGAGAGAAAAATAGAAAATCCTTCTCACGGCCGATACGTTTGACGTGGTAGTAGATTTTATTCAAGGTTTCCCTATCACCTTTGGCGTCCATGACCAGGGCTCCCCTGCCATGTTCAATATCCTGGGCAAAGAGCGGCAGGATAATTGAATCAGTCTTGCCGGAGCCGGTTGAGCCCACAAT
>CAILAO010000461.1 GCA_903832105.1 uncultured Pseudomonadota bacterium
ATGACTGGCTTTATGTTCTTTCTTTTAAGCCTCGCACTTCCCCTTACGGATTTTTACCTTGCCTTTGACTTACACGGGAAATCGGCTTACGGAGCGCTCCTTGTCTTTGGGCTTTGGTTTGGCGTTGTTGATTTTCTCTTGCAACCACTGGAGAGCTACCTGTCGCGAAGAAATGAATTCGCTGCCGACTCGTTTGCCATCAAACATATTGGAGAGCCGGCACCTCTTGCTGAAGCGCTGCTTAAACTTCGTGAAAAAAGCCATCTCATGCCGATTACGCACCCACTTTATTCAAAAATCTACTTCTCGCATCCACCCCTACTTGAGAGGCTTAAAGCAATGAACTATGGGACTCGGTGACTTTGGCCTTTATATTCATGTCCCTTTTTGTCGCCATTTTTGCTCCTATTGCGACTTTCCCAAGACGTTAGCCACATCCGAAGCGGCCGCCTCGGAGTATTTCGACGCAATTCTTCGTCAGACTGGACATTGGATCGATCACCCTGTTTGGGGACCTGACCTTAAAAGCAACAAAATATCGTCGCTTAATTTTGGGGGCGGAACACCTGGTCTCTTCACCATTCAATATCAGCCGCTTTTACGATACCTCAAGCCGTTTCTTCGAGAGGATGCAGAGATCAGTCTTGAGGTTAATCCCAACGACATTTCCGAGGTCACACTCAACTCCTGGCAGACGCTCGGCTTCAACCGCCTCTCAATTGGAGTTCAAACTTTCGATGCAGACGGACTTTCGCTCCTAAAACGTGATCACTCGTCCGAAATCGCAACGCAAAATGTTCGGCTGGCGAAACAATATTTTCAGAACTGCAATTGTGATCTCATTTTTTCTTGGCCAGGGCAGACCTTGGACTCTTGGAAGTCTGATCTCGATCAATTGATCTCGCTCGATGTCCCTCATGTCAGCCTTTACAACCTCTGCTGTGAAGAACCCACGCCACTCACACGTGCGATTCAAAGCGGAACATACGCCAAAAAACCTGACGATGTTCAGTGGTCACTCCATGAAATTGCACGTCAAAAATTGGCTCGGGCGGGTTTTCTACATGAGGAAGTTTCCAACTGGAGAAAGCCAGGTTTTTCCTGTAAACATAACTGGCTCTATTGGACCGGGGGACACTATATTGGGTTGGGAACTGGAGCCCATGGCTTTTTACCAGGTAACTCTTCCCTAGGAGTCAGATATGCCTTCCCCAACAGCACAAAAAAAGTCTTATCCTTAAACCCGCCTCGCTTTTTCGACTATTCTTCACTCGTGCAAGATTTGAGGGAAGCTGGTCTTTCGGTTGAGACCGAAAGAACGAGCGAAGATTGGCTTATGGAATATGTCGGTTGCGGTCTTCGCGCCTCTCGGGGCATTAGTCTTCAGAGAATTGAAGACACCACGGGACGGATCTTTCGCCCTCGACCTAACGTCGAAATCGGTCTTAAAAAGGGACTCTTGACCATCAGCCCCGATAAACAACTTATACTTTCTAGCGACGAATGGTTTCGTGAAACAGCTTGGAGTCTTGAGGTTGTTCTGTCGTTTTAGTGGTCCGTCACACTCAGAGCGTGTCCTGAATGGCACTGGGTTAAGGTTGAAATCCCTTAAAGACTTAGACTTAATCATTGTCATAATCTTATGGTTTCAACGTGATCTCTTTCGGAAGACTTTTACTTGATCAGCACACACTTCGCCGTATTTCTCGTAGAAGTTCTAGCGAAAAAGCCCAACGTTTCAAGAAAGAGATCACGTTGAAGTCTCAAGTTTCAAGTCTATGTCTATGAGGACGTATACGTTA
>CAILAO010000462.1 GCA_903832105.1 uncultured Pseudomonadota bacterium
CGCCCGCCTCCGCCCCCACGTCCCCCTCCGCCCCCACTTGCTCCTCCGCCCCCACTTCCGCCTTCACCCCCGGAGCCCGACGATCCACTGCCGCTACCACCGGAACCTCCGGAGACACCAGTAACATCAGCGTATTTGCCGGAGCCTTTTCCGATGAGGCCGCCAGTTTTGCTACCAGAAGCTCCGTTTCCGCTTCCAACAGTCCCTGGGTGAACAACCTCTCCACAGCTAAAAAGTGGTACAAAAACAAGCAGTTCTATAATTGCCAGATAGTTCAGGAGTCTATGTTTTTTCATCGCACGAATCCTCGTTAGGTTTACCCGATAAATATGGCCCCCAGTTCTAGTCCCTTATGTCGGCAGAAACGCAAACAAACCTGAGAGGATTTTTTTGGTGCATTATTATCTTTTGATATCGGGGAGATACAGTTTAAATTTAGGATCTTTTTTTGCGATCCTTTGATGCTGGAAGGAGTTTCTCCAATTTTTTTCGAAACGTTTTAGGATCAAAACTGGCTAATTTTCTTACGAGTTGACCAGGTTTTGAACAATAGATCGGGTACCTTAATAGTTGATTTTGCGAGCTTAGTCTCTATGGCCTGAAATTTGCTCGTCTCTGGAATATGGAGACTGTGTGAGGGCGGTCGTGGTTCAAGGTGAAAAGGGCCCGAATAGAAGCTGAGAGAGCGATG
The DNA here is from genome assembly GCA_903832105.1 of uncultured Pseudomonadota bacterium. Taxonomy (GTDB): domain Bacteria; phylum Bdellovibrionota_B; class Oligoflexia; order Oligoflexales; family CAILAO01; genus CAILAO01. Next base: position 692 of record CAILAO010000462.1, read on the forward strand.
AGGTACGTTATGCGTTACTTGGTGGAAGTAGGACTTGAGCGGTTGGCTGGCTTGATTGTTTCAATGTTGGCGTTGCAGATGATGCAGGCATGTGTTGAAAAGCCAAATGCTGAAGAACGAAGTCAGGTTAATGATCTGGCATTTGATAAAAACGGCAATAATATTGCCGTTCTTTTCGCCGCTCCAGCCGACCTTGATGGGCCTCCTAAAGATATCAAAAATATGAAAGAAATTTTGGAAGGATCTGCTTATAATTTCAATTTCAAAACTGTCATGCAGAACAAGGCTGGTAAAGCCGACATACTAAAAATAACGAGAGAAAACGCCCCGAAAGCAGATACGTTTTTCTGGTTTTTTTCTGGGCATGGCGCAAGTGATGGTTCTCTAGCTTCTGAAGACGATATGTTTGAGTTTTCAGAAGTCATGAAGGTTATGGAAGAAGTCAGAAGTAGTCCTTTCAAACGCCTCTTCATATTTGTCGATGCGTGTTTTGCGGGAAATCTTGTAAACGGTTCACAGCCAGTCATTAACGATTCTGGTGCGGAAACAGGTTCCACAACTCCAGGTGGGCTGGCCGGCACTGGAGGTGGAGATGATGCCGATGGAGAAGTCGTTCCAGGGGGCTCTGGCTCTGTGGATGATGATTCAACCAGTGGTGACGATGAATGGATTAAGAGCAAAAGTGCGAAGCAAAAAGCTGCCAAGGCTTATGCCGGTCTCGTAGCAGATAAAATTTCAAAAGCACTCGTTGAAGGTCAGGCAGGCTGGAAAGGTAAAGTTTACGAAGAAGCTCTTGTTTTTTCTTCATCCACGAAAGACGAAACCTCGGGGGACACTTCGTCGGGCGGCGTATTCGCCAATGCCTTAAAAGACGCCTTCGCAAAGCTTAAAAAGGAAAAATCTGATAAGGCGACTATTCGCGATCTCGTAGATACGACAGGAAAGTTTGTTAACGGTCAAACTCCAGTGTTTCGTGCTCTCCCTGCAGACAAGATTTTAAGTGACCTTCTCTTTGAAGCAGGATCGGGATCAGGCCCTGATACTCGTCTATTTGCAGCCTTAGAACCTTCTTCAGATCCAGGAAAAACATTTATATGGGCGGCGACTGGTAAAAATTCTAACTTTGCGAAAGTATACATTTGCTCCGGAAATAGTGAAAAATGCACCAAAAATCCTCTTGAATCGCTCAGCTTTCAATTGCAAACCACCGCTGTCGCTGATCGGGCGTTTTACAAGAGCACAGCTAAGATGGACATCAAGGATGGGGACGTGGTAACGTTGCTCGGTGTGAATAGTAGTAATGCCGTTGTTAGTTCGGCGACAATCATGTTCAAGCCTGAGTGAAAAATTTAAAATGATATCTGATCTTTTTCTTGAACTTCTTCTTAAGAGCGGTGCCCTGAAGTTTGGTGAGTTCAAAACAAAATCTGGGAGATTATCTCCCTATTTTTTTAACACCGGATGTTTCAATTCTGCGCACATCATGGGAGCTGTTTCAGAACATTATGCAGTGCTCATTGCGGAAAAATTTGGACATCACGGGATCAACAATCTCTTCGGTCCGGCCTATAAAGGGATTCCATTAGCCGTCATGATTGCAGATCGTTTAGCTAAGCGTTTGGGGCGCGATGTGAGTTTTACTTTTAACCGTAAAGAGCGAAAAGACCATGGGGAGCAAGGGCTTCTTGTTGGATATGATTATAGTTTGAAGAGCGATGTTAAGATCGTTGTCGTGGAAGACGTATTAACCGGCGGAACAAGTCTTCGCGAAACGTATGAATTTTTAAAGCCTTTCAATCTCGAAATTCTCGGAATTGCGGTCGGTATTGATCGGGAGGAGCGGGGATTGCATTTCCCCCAAAAGACTGCAAAGCAAGAAATGGAAGAGTTATTTGGTGTTAAGATCTATCCCGTAATAACACTCACAGAAATTGTGTCAAGGCTTCATAATCAAGAATTCCTAGGGAAGATATGGATTAACAACGCTGACTTTAAAAAGATCCAAGACTATCAAGCTCAATTCGGCTTTCGAGGATAGTCGCTGCCACGCGCTTCAGGGCCGCGCATTTCAGGGCCAAGTGAATAAAAATCTTGAATTTTTCTTAAGACTCGAATTGTGGACCAAGCAATAAAAAGCACGGAAAAAAATGCAACAGGAATGAAGGCGTAATAGTAATACTCAGCGTCCTTTGCGAACTTCGCCAATTCATCGTATGGAATATTGACGCGACCTTTCATAAGCCCTCTCACATAAGGGTGTGAGATCACAGCATAGCGAAAAATGACAGGAAGGGCAAGGCGATCTCCCAACTTAACTCGCCAAAAGCTTTTCAACGTCCTTTTCTATCGCATCCGCGAGTGCGGTTAAAGATAGCAGCAAAGGGCTCTTCCTAACCAAGTCCGGGGGGATCTCTTGCTTTACGGTCATGTTGTCTTTAGTAGCAATGCACAGAACGTTCGGCCGCCTTTTTTTTCTTCTCCGGCGGAAAAACGTTTTTGCTTTTTCTCTCTTTATTCTTTCTTTCACCTAATCACCATCTCCCTAGTATGAAGAAAACCGGGGGAAATTCAAAGTTGGAATCGTAAACCTGTCTAATAAAGTGTGCAAAGTGTCACAAAATTTTACACGTTGCATCGAGAGTGTCTTTTTGAGATCCCCCTAAAATAAAAAGAAAAATTGGGGGAATTTGTTTTTTTTTAAATTCACAAAGGGGCAGCGGTATTCATCTTTTCACTAGATGTACCGAAGCGCTGGTTAGATGGCCTTATTGTCGTAAGGAGTGTTGTGATGGGTAATCTGCCCGTAGGTAAAATTCCCCTTTTTGGAAGTTCTGGCGAAGTAAGACAGAACGAATTAGATCAGAATCTTGTGGGGGCAGTTGAGTCCAATGCTCCAGCTCCATGTGATCCAGAACCTCCCGCTGAATTACTTAATGCAGCTGTGGCTGAATCTAAGGATCAGGCGACACCAGATCCCTTTGAAGAGGAGGTGGCGCAGGCTCGTGAATGGCGTGAACAGCCTCATGCTCTCGATTTTCCTGAACGCAATTTCGCGCGTATTCAACCTGGAGCAAAACGAGCTAAAAAAACGAATTTCCTGACTATTTTGCTAATTCCCTTTTTATTCATCGGTATTTTTGGGGGGATGGCATATTTTGTGACGGGTGAGATTCCTTTTCGAGATCAAGTCAAACCTCTATTTCAGGGGCAAATCAAACCGCTATTTCAGAACCAAATTCGTCCATTGCTCGAAAAATATGTTCCGATGGAACGGTTTTCCATAGAGCGATTGTCTCGCTTACGCCTTGCGAAAAAAGATGAGATGATTGCTCGATTGCCTCATAAGGAGTGGATTGCAGAATATGTTCCTATTTTAGGGGACATGGTTCAAAAGTACCTAGACAAAAAGAAGAGAGCTCGTCAGGCGATTATCGAAAAGAGAAAGAAAAGGCAGGCGGCCTTAGAACGGTATAGAAAAGACCCCGCAAGATATTGGGAGAAACTGCCGCCAAACCCCTATCGTGATCTACGAAACGCGTACGATGTTCCGCCTCTCGCGCTTGGAAAGGTTTGGACGAAAGATCAGCAGCAGGAGCTTCGAACGCAGCAAAGGCACCCCTTCCATTATCAACGATACAGGCTCATCGGAGATGTGGCTGAAAAACGTCTTAAAGGAAGCGAAGTGATCTTGTGGGAAGCATTGAAAAGCAAGAAGCTTTGGATTCGAATGAAAGCCGTCATGGGACTCGCAGATTTTGGGTTTCCTCTTCAGACGAAAAAGGAGGTCCTAGCTCTACATACCAAATCGGTCGTTATTGCTTTAGGAAAAGAGCCAAGTGAACGAGTTGAAAACTTTTTTAAGAGGTTCATCACAAAAAATACGTCCGGGGAACGTTATGTCATGAGAGAAGCGATGCGTGTCGTCGATAAAAGGAGTCGGTTTGTCATTCTACAGGCCCTTGCACGAGTAAACGATCGTATGACGCCGCAGTATCTGGCCGCCGCGGCGAAAGATCCGTCGAAAAAAATAGAGCGATGGGTACCTTCCGCGATTGCCAGGCCTAAGACAGTTTCGTCCTTTTCAACATTCAATAAAAAATCCATAAATACTTCAAGACCGACTCCAAAGACAAGACCTCGGGTCAAGGGTGGTCAAAATGACAAGGTCATCAAATTCAAGGCAAACCAGAAGCTGCACGTCGAGCAAGGACAAACAGTGGCCAGGTCTTCCTGATAACATGCTGTTTATACAGGAACTAGTAGCTCTTTGTTTTTCTTTTGGTTCGCGTTGTTTCTATTTAAAAAACAAGATAAGATCGGCCTAATCTGAGCAAAATCAAAAAATTTTCTTGTGAGGTGGGCCATGTTATTGACAGTTTTTAAGTTAAGATCATTTCATGTAACTCTTTTTCACGTAGCTCTTTTTTTCATGGTTTTAGTCGGGCTTCACTCTTTTTCAACCAGAAGTCTCGGAATGGATGAGGCGTTGGGTCTAGGGCCTGACGAGTACTTTAAGATTGATATCAATAACATTGGTTACGAAAATCTCGAACTTATTAAGAGCGACGCCGATATTCGCTGGTGGATCGAGGCGGATGGTATTCTCCTTGTCCTGGCCCCGACGCGGACTGCAGGTCGTTTAAATCGAGTGTTTGATGTTGACCGATTGAATATTAGCGTTCATGAAGATCGCTTATATCTGATGCAGAACTTTCATCAAAAGGAACTAGAACGGCTTTCGATCGATGTCTTGGTCACGGCTGGGAGAATGGCCTTAGTCCAAACAAAGGAAGACGGACCGCCAAGGTTTATGGGCGGAACTTCTCTTTACGTAAGACCACAGCAAAGAATTCTACAATTTCAGCCGAACATGGTCTTCGCGAGACAAGCAGTAAACGATCTTCCGGGATCTCCGGTTGAGTTTTCGTCCGAAATATCAGATGTCGTTAACGCCGTTGACGGGAATCGCTGGTTTACCGACGTGAAAATGTTGACAACTATGAATCGAGACGCCTACGGGGAAGGCATTTTAAAGGTTCGTGATTGGCTCGAGGGACAGTTTTCTAAAATTCTTGGAGGTCTCGGTGTTCAAGTCAGGCATGCAGAATTCCCACTAGGAGAAGCAAAGGGTTTTAACGTCATTGCCCGCGTCGATGGCTCGATAAGACCTGATGAAATCTATATTGTGGGCGCTCATTACGACGCGACCTCAGAAGACGTTGCCGCTGGAACTCCGGGAGCCGAAGATAATGCATCAGGTACGGCGGGCCTCCTTGAAATGGCGCGCGCGATATCAAAACATCGTCCTAAGGCAACGTTGATTTTTGTGGCATTTTCGGCTGAAGAAGCGGGATTAGAGGGGAGTTATGCCTATGTCAAGCAACTTATTAGTAGCGGCGAGAGAGATAAGGTTAAGGGCGTGATCGTTATGGATATGATTGGCTACAGCGCGACCGATAATCTGGCGTGCCTCCTAGAAACTTCAAAATCCAATACACCGATTGTTAATATTTTATCTGCAGCGGCGAAAGAGTATGCCAAGTGCCGCGTCGTTACGACGTTTAATTATTTTGGCTCCGATCATGTACCTTTTATCGATAATAAGTTTCCGGCATTACTTACAATCGATAACGATTGGTCCCGCTATCCCAATTATCACACAACAAGGGATACACCAGAATATCTCAAAATTCCGATGGCGCGCGAAATGTTGCGAATGAACACGGCAACTATTGCGCAGTGGATTTTAAATTAGATTTGGCCTTTTTCAGCGAAATCTAATTTTTCACTCCTTGAACTGAAAAGCTCGAGATGCTTGCCTTCCTATAATTCCAGCCGGATCCTGCAAGAGAGACAAAGTGTATAATTTTAGGTTTCGGAGTGAGTGTCATGAGATCGAACTCGAAGGTGTAGGGAGCGTTTTGGGTGACCTTGATGCCTCCATAAGTCGTGTAAGATGAACTGGATGGATCAAGGTAGTAAAATCCCCGCCAGAACATGCGGCGTTCGGGAAGAATTGATGGGTCTTCCGGAAGGGCGTCATGAACAACGTTATTAACATCCGTGTATTTGATTTCAACTGCGACTGGAGCTTCGCGACCTTGCATGCCAGTTCCACTAAGCGTTTGATTGTGCGCTGTGAGCGTTGCTCTGACATAAAGCTTGGAGTATTCCTCCACATTGACGTCCAATGTTTTGCGAATTCCTATGTGGCCATTTGAACACACACTGGTCAGATTGAGAACGCCGGAAACGTAGGTTACTTCATCGTTGGTACACTGCTGAGTTACCTCATGATACCACTCAGAAACCACCCATCCCTGTGGCCCACTTCCAAAATTGTCGATTTTTATGATGTCTGTTTCGGTTTGTGTCGCTGTTTGAGTGACGGTTTCAGTGACTGAGTCTGTTCCTGTTTCAGATGATGTTTGAGTTGTGGTTTCGGTGACTGTTGAGGAGCCAGTCTCAGATGTAGTCGATGTGCATGTCTCCGTGCTTGTTGTCGTCGTCGTAGAAGTTGCCGTTGCTGAAGAGGTCGATGTTTCTACGGAGGGAGTTTTCGGTTCTTCTTGCAGAAGACTAACCGACTTGACAGTTCCAAGACGTTCTTTCCATCCGGCACCTTCTAGGACTAAGAAATGAATAGTTTTAGGTTTGGGATTAAGTGTCATAAGGTTAAAAATAAACGTGAATGGGACGTCTTTCTCTACTTTAACACCATCAAAAGCATGAGATGGATTTTCCGGAGTCAGATAGTAAAATCCTCGCCAAAACATTCTTTTTTCCGGTGTCATTTGCGGATCTTCCGGCAGGGCGTCATGAAGAATGTTCTTTTCATCGGTGTATTTTATAACGATTGCGACCGGCGCTTCTCGTCCCTGCCAACCGGTTCCTTCGAGAGTTTGAATATTAGCGATAATTGTTGCTTTCAAAAACAGACTGGTGCACTGCGAAACATCTTGATTCAGTTCACGCATGATTCCGCTTCGCGAATTTGGCTGCTCGCTCTTAAATAGAACGCCGCCCTCTGTGAATTGTATCTCGCCGCCTGTATCTTTTTTGTCATACCAAACCACGTGCGGCCATTCGGCTGAGTTTGTTGCTTGAGAAAACGATGTCTCAGGAATTAAATTGCACGTGCTGGTGGGATTTGCGTTTTCGTTATCAGTATTGGTTTTCTTTTCCTCCTGCTTTTGATCTTTTTTTGTCTCAGAGCTTGGGTCAAGAGGTTTGCAGGATGAGAGAAAAAAAATGAGGAATGCTGATAAAAAAGTAATGGCGACAAATCGCATACAGAACTCCTTCGAAATAAAATGGGAAAAAAGCGCAAGATGATTCACGAGAACCACTTTAATGGTACCATTTTATGTAGTTAGGAGCATCGGTATGGCATAAACAGAACTGCTAAATACCTGCTTTTTCGTAGCAAGTAATATTTTATTTCAAATATTAAAAATCAGCATTGAACTCAAAGCGTTTCTTTTGAAATTGCGACCATTGGTTTAAACGCACCGTTTGAATCCAGTTCGAAATGAATTCGGTAAATTGCCTGCCGTGTTGCAATGTCCTCGTTCAGCCAGTAGTGTTCTGTTGCTCCGACGACAATTGCATCACGTTCGATTTTGACAACAGTGACTTGGTAGACGTCGATCCCG
>CAILAO010000463.1 GCA_903832105.1 uncultured Pseudomonadota bacterium
AGATCTTTTGAAGGCGAATGATGTCGCCTTTTGAGATCTCACGAGTTGTGAGCCCCTCACCGATGAAAAGGGCTGGGTTCATAATGGAATAGCGATCGTATTCTTCAGACACATGGGCGAGCCCCAAGAAGTGTCCGAGTTCGTGCAAAGCGAGCGATTCAAGATCAACCACTTCGCGTTCGCCTTCGGTTACGAGCACGAGACTATCGCCAATAAGATATTTGTCGGCATTGTAGCGAATGTCGGAAGTCTCGATAAAGGCCGGGTCAGAGGCTACGTTCTGCCAAATCGTTGTGGCAAGAACTCGTTCAGGTTTTCCGGTCTTTTTCCAGTTGAAGTCATAATATTGACCATTTACGCCATCCGATAGTGAGATATAGAGATTTGCAAAACTATCGCCGTCAACATTCTCATGAACACCCTGGTTTTCGAAAAGGCGTTTACCGACGGCAAATTCCCAAGTTTCCATCGCGTTGAGGATCATTGTGTGTTGCTCAGCGGAGAGTGTGGATCCGAATTTAACTTTAATTGGAAGTGTAGACCATCCTTTGGGTGCATGAATGCCGTAGTAGGGTGATGTTGGATCAAGAGCGGCCTGTGAAAGCAGCTTTGAATCGATATCGTGGTTCAGCGGGACTTTGTACATCTGGGCGCCACAAGACACAAACCCACTAAACAGCAAAAGAATGCCGACAATGGATATGATGTAAACCCAGATGACCTTTTTCATACGACGCACTTTCAGTCCTGTCAAAAAGTTAGACGCCAAAATAGAGTTTCCCCTCACTACATAGGTATTGTATCGAATCTTTTATGAAAAGACTTGAGGAAACTTACTAATAGGTTGTTTTTAAAGGAGAACCAACCAAAATAAGTCGAACGCTAAATGTTAGACACTTGAGACGGCTAGAAAACGGAGGCCGTCATTTTGCGTTTTTTGCGTTGGCAAAAGACTTTGTGACGTGTTCGAGAAATACCTGTTTGATATCGTCTTTTCCAGTTGTTTGAGTGCCATCATCCGCAGGATCGCTCAGCATATAGACTTCCATTTTTTTGTCTGTAGCGCTTTTTGGTAGAGTAATGAAATAGGTTTCCACAATAGCTTCGATAGGAGCGCTGTTGGATGCGCCCTCTGCGGCAGTGCCAGCATCATTGTAATTATTTCTTCCGATCACAAAGCCGGATTTGAATGGGAAGAAGTACAATGAGGCCTGGTATATAAAGCTATCCGAATATTGATACTCAAACTTATAAACATCGTCGCCTTGGGGGGAAACGCTTTTGTATTGTCCCGTTGGTTGGAAACTTGAGATTTTCGAAGGATCAACGACTTCGTTTTTGAACATTTGTCCAACGGCTTCCGTGTTGCCACCATCAATTTGAAAGGCTGAGCGTAGCGTTATGACCGTAACTGAATGGTTATCGGTACCAAGTTTTTTCTGGATCATTTGATTGTCGTATAGCCCGGGAGTTCCGCTTCCGCTGTATGCCAAAGCTAACATGGCGCTTCGTTTTGTTGCATCACAGAAGATGTTGAGATGGACTTTGAACACCGTAGAAATGGTTTCGTCTTTCTTGGCTTCGGTGCAGAGATCATCGGGAGTGCCCGTTGGGTCAAGTATACTTCCAGTGCCAGTACCTGATCCAGTGCCCGATCCGGTGCCCGATCCGGTGCCCGATCCGGTGCCTGATCCGGTCCCAGAACCAGTACCGTCGCCAGTGCCTGATCCGGTGCCCGACCCAGTCCCAGAGCCAGTACCATCGCCAGTGCCTGATCCGGAGCCTGATCCGGTGCCGTCACCTGTTCCGGAGCCAGCTCCGGTTCCGTTTTCACTCCCAATGTTGCCACTTGCTTGCATTCCACTCATGAAGGGCGATGAGCCGCTTGGTGCGGTGCTGCAGCTCACAAAAAGGAGGAGAGCTAGCATTCCGAATGTGCAACTAGTTATTACGAATATAGTTTTTGTCATTTTTCCCTTCCTCACTTTAAAGTAATGAGATTTATCTTCGTGTCCATCACTTCTATCGGTGAAATTAGTGAAAAACTTTAGTTTTTTTTATTATCTCAGATAGGTCTTTTAAAACAGGTAGATAAAGGCTCTCTTCTTGTAGATAGCTAGTTTCTGGCGCGAAATGCGCCAGAAACTAGCAGGGTGTGTACTCAATTTAAAATCGTAGACATCGACTTCTGCTTACTCTTGAGGCATAAACGTGATCTTTTCTCTGAAACCTTAGCTTTTTC
>CAILAO010000464.1 GCA_903832105.1 uncultured Pseudomonadota bacterium
GCTCAAGCCATCATTTGGATAAAACGCGGCGTGAGTTCGGATAAGATAAAGTCTCATTCAAGGCTAAAACTGCTTAATTTACCTGAACAAGTGCTATTGCCGGGGGGATCTTTCGTCCAAGGCTGCTTGTTCGTGGCGACTAATCGAGGCATGAAATTCCACCATAGTGGGAATGCATCCATAGGGTTAAATAGAGGAAGGTCTCTCGCCTTTTGTCAGGGAGTTTTGGGAGTTAGGAATGTAGATTAAAGCTTGAAATAAGGGCAGACGTGGCCACATATGCCGAGGTGCCTATTTGAGAGCCGCTTTTTTTTAAGAAAGAACGAAAAATCATGGTATTTTGAACGAAGTCAAACCCTTGCCGCGTCACGAAAACGGCGGTTGAATTTCTGCCCTTCTTGACAAATCCAATCTGCCTCTCGCTGCCGACAACTCCGGAAACTGGCTAGATAAGGCGGCCAGGTGCTTTGATTATTTTACAAGATATCTTTCTCTAGACACCGACTACTGCAAGACAACAGAGGCCCCCCCCAAGCCAATGCCACAGCGACAGTGATTGGCTCAAAGAAAGGTGTCACGCCTATTGCTTCGATCACCCAAGGGGCCTATTACCATGGCTGCAGGAACAGCTCATTTTCGGATGGAGATAATGCGTATTATTTGAAGTTGCCGAGTTCCCCTGAATGGATAAAAGCCGCGGATTGGGGGGATGTAAACCGGGACGGCACGATAAACCAGCACCCACTCTTCCCACTCTCGTCTCAGAGGATATTGAGTATAAGAACCCACGTGTGACTGGAGGATGCAACTCTGATAGTCAGGGATCTCCTTTGGCTACTGATACAGCAACCACAGCCAGCTGCCGCAGCAGATATAACTCAGCCGATATGGTGGGCAACGTCCGGGAATGGGTAACTGATCGGCATTATACTGGAGCTGCCTTTGATAATGGAACGGATGGACTCTGGCTTGGACAGAGCCTCCCAACCGGGTCAAGTTTGATCAGTACTTTGGGCGGTAAGTTTGATCTATTAAGAGGTCTTGTGGTGAGTTCCGGGGTTGGACATGCAGTTTCTTCTAATGCCGATTATTACCAATATAAGACAGACTTACGTGTTGCCCTTCGCGGCGGCAGCTGGAACTACAACTCGTACGCCGGGCGGTGGAGCTTGAGCGTGTTCTACGCTCCGTCTGCCGTAGGCACGTTCATTGGCGGCCGGTGCGCCCGCTGAGCCCGTGGCGGTGTCCCGCCCGATTAGCGTTGAATCGGGGGGAATAGAATTTAGCTTTTAGTCTTCAGCTATTAGGCCCGGACCGGAAGGTCCGGGATTCCTTGCTAAATAGGGGGAATGTTTATCTAACCAGAGAATAATGAACATTTTGGTATAATTGCAAAATAGGGAAAATCGTGGTTAAATTTCCTATACGTATCAAACTTTCTCCTCCTGTTTTAAATATGCTGCGAGAGATAAAGGAGGAAAATTTAGGGAACTTGGTATTTGAGGACCCTAAAGAAGGGTTTCTAAAATACCGCGCCGTACAGGCTGCTTTTAACGCTGGTTTTATGGCCCTTGGACTTCCCTGGAGATCGACTCATATCTGTCGGCACAGCTTCGGTACCCTTGCTTTAATGGCGAGCCGCGATTTAAGCAGTGTCCAAGCCGCAATGGGTCATCGCAACATCAAAGAAACAGAAGGCTACGCGAAACTTGTCGCGCTCATTGATGGCGTCACCGTGAAAAAAACAGCGGAGTTTATTGGACTGTAAAATAATCCCGGGCAAAATCACGGGTGAATTTTCAGGGAAGTTAGATTTTTTTAGGGTTTTAGAGGTGTGAAGAAGTTTGGTCGGGGCCATGCTATATTGGACGAACCAATAACCATGGTGCGGGAGTATGGCAACGCAACATAATTTCGGGCGCTTTTAGGTTGCTCAAATTAATAAATATCATGATTTCAACCGGCAGATTTCTTTTTCTGCGCTACTTGCTCAATCCTATCTCCAATCCAGACTTTAATTAAAGCCTGACGATTGATACCTAAACGATCAGATTCCTCATCAAGTACTTTGAGCATCCATTCTGGAAAATCAACGTTGATTCTTCTGATCGCTTTATCCAAGTCGAAATATTCACTGACATCTTCACCGCGATCAAATTTTTCATCGAGATCTTTTGCAGCAATAGTTTTTTTATCTTTATTTTTTCTCATAAATTGCTTTCTCCTCTTTTCTTGAACGCCTTACTGAAATTATTCGGATGAGCTCGTTTCTTACGGTAAAAATAGCCGTCCAGTGAACGTCGTCACGAATTGCAATCAAGAACCATCTTGATTCATCACTTGAGCGAGCTGGAAAAACAACGCCCCAATTATCATTCCAGAGATCTTTAGCTTCTTCAAAGTCAATGCCGTGTTTTTTCTTATTGGAGATACTTTTCTCATAATCATACTCAAAATACATATATTAGATACCTTTAAGGTAACAGATATATACCATATTAACATCATTTGATGAATAGTGAAAACCGTCTCTGTTTTTATGATTTTGTAATAAAGTTATTTGATTTAATAAACATATGTTTTTTAAGTGTTTTCGAACACGGGGAAAAAATCATCCAATAAATATAATTTGTGAAAACAATTTACAACCCACTAGACTATTTGTTCTATGTCGGGCGTGTTTTGCTCCGTGCCTGAAATGAAAAGATCTTTTGAGATACGAGATGCCGTACAGTATCCGTCCAATTTCGCTCGCGCAACCGACCTAGCGGTCTCGTAAAACCGAGTCCCTTTGACATTTTCTTAGCTTAGAAGGGGATCGGAGAATTTCGAAATTCCTATTAGCACTACAAGGCAGTGGCGACATACGAGTAGTTGGTCCCACCATGAGTCAAAGTCCCCGAGTGATCTTCAAATTTGAAAGCAGCGAACGTTAATACCCTGCTCTGAGGACAGGAACCGCCCGAGTAGGTCGAAAGCGCGTAACTACCGTCTGCATTCTCGGTAATCCCGTTGGAATTCAACTGGCAGGGCCCCCATTCGGAATCGGTGGGCGGCGACGTTCCGGTGAATATCGTGTTCCATACGCCTCCAACCGTTTGTCCCGCCGTATTGAGCAGCACGGAAAGGCGCAGGTAAAAGTAGTCTTGGTCCGCGACGACAATTTTGAATTTCTTGAAGGTCGGAGTATCTGTGCCGACGTACGGAATGAACTGCAAATTTTCAGCTACGACGCTAATGTCCGTTCCTGGGATTAACGCTGCGGTCGGAAAGCGGTAGACGGTGCTGTTAACCAGAAATAGGGCGTCGCTGACGTCAAAGAAAACGTTGACCGTTGGGCTTGTGTTTGCATCCAAGGTAACGGATATCGGCATTCCAACCGCGATGCCGGTGGAGGTCATACCTACCTCGAGATCGGAAAAAGTATAGGTCTCGCCAGCGACCATCACCGTTCCCGAGGTCTTGACGGTTCCCGCATGAAGGAACTTGACTGCGCTGTAGGAGCCGAATTTGTCTTCTGTGACGTCGTCGACCGAGCCCTGAGCCAGCGCGGTAAAGGCTGTCTGGCCGATAAGTTCGATCTCCTTGTTTATCGGTACATTGACTTCGCGGCCGGAGGTATTAGCACCGGACGTACTTGCCTCAATCGATTCAGCGGCACAAACAACCGAAGCATTAATTTTGAGTGATGTGGGAGTAAAAGAAAACCTTTCATCGTTCAGTCCGTTGAGCGACAAGGGGTTTGCGGTTAGACTCGCTGTCGCACTTTCTACTACTCCGACCTGTCCAGATATGCCGCCGGTCTTCTCTTTCTTTGATGAACACCCTAACGTTAAAAAACAGACGGCAAGACAACAAACGAAAATCCTACGCAAACACATATCCACCTCCCGAAACAAATGTAATCAATCGAGTCTTTATTGTATCAACAGCTAGTGCATATTCGCAAGCAACTAGCGCATAAATTCGCAAAAGATAGGAAAATCAGACACCATTTTCGCGACGCAACAAGGGCATGATTTCGTTCAAAATACCATTGCTTTATTCCTCACATTTTGAGAACTCTCTAAAGTATCTGGTATTAAGTATCTGGTATCAAAACACGATTTCACATCGATGCCCTGGAAAGCTATGAGATTTTGAATCGTTAGTATCTTGTGGGGCATGGAAGAGCATTTTTTAAAACCGACTCCAGAATCTTCGTAACCCTTTTCAAACAATATTTAAACTATCCTACAAAAAACTTTCAAGATTGAGCACACTCAATTTATTGGCGTTGTTCATAAAAAACAAATTCTTACCCATGACTCTTACAATTCTAGTATCCGCGCCCAGAGGGACCGTAGCTTTAATGGAAGGTTTGGATGGATCCGAAACA
>CAILAO010000465.1 GCA_903832105.1 uncultured Pseudomonadota bacterium
ATATAGAAATGGTAATACAAAAATTCTGAAATTCAAAGATTTCATATAGAAATAATATATGTGGACAATCGCAAGATTGTTTCCGGTTGCTAGGGAAAGCTTTATCTGAAATGGTAAAGTTAGGGTCTCTTAACCGCTTGATGCAGTTCGCTGTAGTCAATGTGCTCGGCCCCGATTACAGCAGAAGCTGTTTAATACTTAACTTCGGTTAGGTGTTAAACAACTTTTGCTTTATTTTTATTTTGAGCTTTAATTTTTTTGTTTTCAAAGATTTCATATAGAAATTATATAATTGGATCTGACACCTGACTAGCAATAGCAGGTAACAGTGGATCTCTCTTGAAAGGAGAAAATATGAAAATCAACAGGTTGTTCACGCACTCCGGTGCGTTCCATGCGGATGAGGTAATGGCTATTGCGATTATTAAAATGATCGCAACTGTTATGACCATCCTGAGGGTGCGCGAGCTCCCGCAGGATTTCGAAGTGGGCTCCGACATCGCAGTTGACGTCGGAAGCAAACAGGACCCTGCGAAGGGTATGTTTGACCATCACCAAAAAGGTGGAAGCGAAGACAACTTCGCTGCCACTGGAAAGGTGTGGGCCTTCTTCGGAACAGCACTGTGTCAGTCTCATCAAGTTGCGGATAGGGTCTACTTGACCCTTCTTGGGTCGATAGATCGGGCCGACATAGGCATCTCCGACTGGACGCCAGTTCGGGAAGAGTGGAGGCATTTGGGCGCTTCGGCGTTCATTGCATCCATGAATCCCCCATTTGGCTGCTCGAAAGAGGAGTCAGATGCGGCGTTCGAAGCGGCAGTTACTGCTTGCTCGTTTGCACTGAAAGGTGCGATCGAGAACGCGAAAACATTCTGCAGAATGCAGGATGTGATTGCGAAAGCAGAACAGCCGTTTAAAGAGGTTATCATCCTCTCGGAGGGTGGTCCATGGCAGGAGCATGTAGTTGGTAACTCCAACTACGACCAGATCTTGTATGTGATCTTCCCTTCGGATAGGGGAGGTTTCCAGCTCCAGTGCGTCCCGCCACAAGCGGGATCGTTTGGGCAAAGGAAGCCACTCCCTGTCGAGTGGGCAGGACTCCGTGGGCAGGAGTTGGCAGACGTTGTTGGTTCCGATTTTGAAATCGGATCATCATTGTTCTGCCATCCTGGCAGGTTCATCGCGGGTGCGATGAATTTACAGGACACGATCTGGCTCGCAGAGTTCGCCGTTGAGTCCAGCGACATGCCGCTGGCGTTCCCATAGAGAGAACGTGAGGAGTCTACCAATCCGAATACATAAGGATTGGTAGACTCCATCTCGACTAAAGGTTCATGATCGTGGACCTGAAATAATAAACGATTCAAGCGAAGGCTTGTAAAACACTTTTTTTTGTTATTCAAAGATTTCATATAGAAATCATATAGGTAGATCCGACACCTAACTCGCAAGAGTAGGCAACAGTGGATCTTTGGAAAGGAGGTGAAAATAAATGCGAAAGATATTCGTCGTAAAAGGCGTAGTCTATCTGACGCGCGAAGCGGCACTTGCCGCCAAGCGTAGTTAATGTAGCTATGCCTTGCTGGAGAAATGGCCGGGAACTGACTCACCTGGGAACAGAACGAGTTATTGCGCTGTCGTGAGACAGTTGTTTTTGTTATTCAAAATTTTCATATAGAAATAATATAATTATATCAGGGCTATAATAGCTCTGTTTAACTTGGAGGAAAATAGATGAACCGCTCTGTGATAAAGATGTTAGGAAACGTAGGTTTCTGGGTATGCGCGATCATGATCATCGTGATCGTGGAGTTGTTGCCTGGAGCGTCAATGTTAATCAAAGAAACAACATCCACCGTCGGCGGCTTCGTGTTGGCGACGTTGTGGCTTACCTCAGAAAGGAGATCAAAATGAAAAAATCAAAGCTTAAGAAGCACAAGCCCCGAATTGGGGTGGAGATGGCTCTCGCCATCCGAAAGCATCGGGTGAAGGAGAGCAAGAAAGCATACGACAGAAAAAAGAAATTCCTATTAGAGGATTCAATTAAGAATCCTCTAATAGGAAAATTTTTTATTTGTTTAAGATATCATTGATGAT
>CAILAO010000466.1 GCA_903832105.1 uncultured Pseudomonadota bacterium
CTATTGATATTGGATGAATATGCTGACGAAAAAGCGGGAGAGAAGAGTGCTGGGACATTGAGACAATACAATGGGCGGTTTGGGAAGGTAGACCTGTGCCAGGTGGGCGTTGCGTTAGGGTATGCCAATTGGAAATTGAAACCTTGGCCGATGTGGACGATGGTAGATGCGGAGTTATTTCTACCGGAAGATTGGTTTGGGGGAGAATATGAAGAATTACGTCAGAAAGTAGGTATTCCGGCGGAACGGACATGCTTTGAGACGAAACCCGACCTGGGGCTAAAGATGATTCGTCGCGCCAAGGGGTCGAAATTACCCTTTGAAGCCGTATTGTGCGACTCGTTGTATGGTCGTAGTAGCCAATTTCGGTATGAATTGCGTAAAGAGGGACTGCTTTATATGGTGGATATACCGAACAATCTGCGGGTTTTCATGGAGCAGCCGATCGTTGGTATATCAGAATCCAAGCCTGGCAAAAAGGGTTCCAAGTCCGAGAAAGTACAAATACTGAACGGTGTTCGCTCTTACAAGGTCAAGCAGGTTGGACAGGCAGAAGATGTCGAATGGCAGCGATTGCGCATTCGTACCAACGAACGAGGTGTGTTGGAAGATCGCTTTGCAGCCATCCAAGTATGGGTTTGGGACGACAAGCATCCTGACATTGCCCCTCATCAGGAATGGCTGGCGATGCGCATCGAGAGCAATGGCGATCGAACTTACGCCTTCAGCAATGCCCCCGAAGATTCCTTGTTGCAGTTCCTGGCTGAATTGCTATGTGGTCGTTATTTCGTCGAGCGAGTGATCCAAGACAGCAAAGATGAAGTGGGTGCGGATGAGTTTCAAGCTCAAAAATACCTTGCTTGGGAACATCATACCGCTTTGACCGCTTGTGCCCTGTGGTTCATCGCTACTACCAAACTCGATTGGGCTAAAGACTGCCAACGGGATCCTGAATTGGCTCAACAACTCGAAATTGAAGCACTTCCAGCCCTCTCGACTGCCAACGTGTGCGAAATGTTGCGGTCTGTTATGCCACTTCCCCAACTCTCCCCTGAAGAAGCTCAAGCCCAAGTCATCAAACATCTTGTCAATCGTTCTCGTTCAACTGCCAGCCGTTTGCGTAAGCGCCACAAGGTAGAAACCTGATCTTAATGTGACATTGTCAAACTATAAACTCACGGTTCGTTCAAATTTTGACGAAAAACGGAAAATGTGATAAGGTATCTGAATGGCAGAAGAACTCAACGTAATGACAGAACAAGTGGACGACCTACCAGTATTGTTGGCGCAAGGCAATAAAATAGGGATACCGGAAATATTAGACAATCGTTTCAAACCGCATGGCAACTGGCAAGGGACGAGTTTGGGATGGACTGTCCTAGTTTGGTTGGCACATATACTATCAGAAGGGGATCATCGACTGAACCAAGTCGAGGAATGGGTAGAAAAACGGGAACACACATTGGAAATCAGCACTGGACAGGGATGTCGGGCGATGGAGTGGAGTGATGATCGATTAGGGATCATTCTGGATCGACTAGCGGATGCCGAGAAGTGGAATGCATTTGAAAGCGACATCAATCGGCGCACTATCCGGGTATACAATCTGAAGCCAAGTCGGGTGCGGGTGGACAGCACCACGGTAAGCGGATACTGGACAGTTACAGAAGGGGGGCTGTTTCAATATGGACATAGCAAAGATCATCGTCCGGATCTACCGCAACTGAAGGTGATGCTGTCAGCGTTGGATCCGATGGGGATGCCGGTAGCGACTCAGGTGGTATCGGGGGAATGTGCGGATGACAAATTGTACATTCCAGCCATACAACAAGTGAGTGACAGCATGGATGAACATGGGCTGTTGTACGTAGGAGACTGTAAAATGGCAGCTCTGGGGACACGGGGGTTTATTCAGAACATGCAGGATTACTACTTATGCCCATTATCCGAAGTCCAGGTGACGAGGGAAGTCCTAGAAGCACAGTCGAAAAGCCGGTATTTTGGAGATAAAATATAGCGATAAAAGAGCCAAGGTATCAATATTTCTAAAAAACAATAACAAGACTTTCGATTAGTAACAATAAACGATGAAAGATACCCTCATTTTTTGTGAAAATGACGTTATTGCCTCAATATTTAGTATTTCAAACCCTGACAAGCGTAAGTCTTAATTATTTTGAGAGGACAAAGTCGTCCGACTCCCCTTTCTGGAACGCATTTGACCTGTTTTTCTAGCCACAAGCGTCAAATTGGCCACCGTTGCCGCCATTATCAACTGAAAGAGAGTCTTTTTTCGACCCATGTAACGGGCTTGCCGAATTCCCAATTGCATTAAGCGGGCAATGCGATGTTCAACAACCTGACGCAATTTGCAATATTCTACGAATGCTGCGCTCTTTTGGAATGCTTTGGCCTCTTGCAACAATCCCTCTTGAGGATGTAAGGAGACTGTTCTTCCCCCTTTTGCTTTAGTCTTGATACAGTCCACTCGCAATGGACATTGTCCACAATCACCAGCCCCGAAACAAAATGCC
>CAILAO010000467.1 GCA_903832105.1 uncultured Pseudomonadota bacterium
CATGCCAAGTAACCAGCGATTTGATTTTTCGAGATAGAGTCCCGCCAATACTACCGTATAAGAATCATCTAGTGATTGTAGCTTTACAGTTCTGATCATGCCATCATTACACTCAAGCTCTTTAAATTTATCCGTTGCAAGATCACTGGAATAAAGGTTCATTATCAGGCTATCTCTTTCTACTAGTTCTCGATAGGATCGTTCAATAGCGACATTGCTATTTTTAGCGGTAGCCCATCCTGAACGACTCGACTCTACTGGCTCTCCGGTTTTCCATATAGCAAGAGCTTCCAAATATTCTGAGAATGCCTTGTCACAAGAAACACGGAAATTATCGGTACTGACCCCGGAAAAACGAATTCTCTCGGTTAAGCCAGGTCTCGTGGCGGTCAGCCCACAATAATAAAGATGACCTAATTCATAACCATCTAAATGTTTTAAATAAACTTTTAGTTTTTCAGAGGAAAGATGGCAACGAGTTAGGTTTGAAGCAATTTTAAGTTGAACGATGAGGCTATTTAGCATCATTTAATTGAGGCTGGAAGTAAATCGTGAATTGTAAGCCCAACTTTAAATTGGGCTACATCTCCCATTTTTACGCTTTTATGTACACCAACGAAATCCGCATCGACCACAAGAGGAATCCAAACTGCATCTTCTAAAAGCTTTTGACCTAAAGATTTATAAATTTCGATTCGCTT
The DNA here is from genome assembly GCA_903832105.1 of uncultured Pseudomonadota bacterium. Lineage (GTDB taxonomy): Bacteria > Bdellovibrionota_B > Oligoflexia > Oligoflexales > CAILAO01 > CAILAO01. Next base: position 702 of record CAILAO010000467.1, read on the forward strand.
TTTTTCATCTGACTCAAAAAATGCTTTTGTGACAATGGATTGATCAACTTGACCCGTAAAGAAGTTCTTAGAAGCCATTTGCCAACTTCCATCAGGATCAATATCACCAACGCCCTTAGGCATAAAAAGCAAATGCCCTTCTCGTGCTAGAGTTTTGTCTGCCATTTTCTTAAATAGAGTAGTTTTTTCCATAATGATCGGTTCGACATTTAATCCCAGGCTTTTTAGAGATGTCACGAGCCAATCAAATGACTTCCATCGTGTCCAAAGTTCAATTGATAAGATAGTTATAGTCTTCCCTTTAAACCGGTTTAACGTGTTTGGCGGTATAGAACTTTCCATGCTCTTCAAAATCTGATCAAACTCATTAAGCGGGATGGTTCCTAGGAGATATGGAGGCAAAAGTCCGGTGGCTTCTATTAGTCCTGAATCCCCAGAATCTTTTAATTGGGAACGCAACCTCTTTCTTAGCTCGATAAAAATACTCTGCCTCAGAGTTTTATCAAGTTCTTCAATACCTCGATCTGTGTATCGTGCTCCAATGATCCATGTAGGAGCCGAGAGAAAGATGTTAAAATCCTTTGAAAGCTTTTCTTTACATGAGGGATTCATCTGATAGCTGAAGCTTCTAAAAGAAAGCATTCTGTTACTTTGTTTTAGAAGCTCATCGCAACGCTCAAAGAACTTAAGTCTGCCAGACTGAATGGGGAGTTGAAGAGGAGGTGCGCTATGAGGATTTATTTTAAGATTTATTTCATTGAGAGGCCCATTTTTTTTTGTGGATTCAATGCAAAAAGATCCAGAACAAGGTTCGCTGGCCGTAAGCTCCGTATGTCCATTCTCAGTCTTGAAAGTGCTAGGATGGACGATTGCCCAGTCAATATATGCAAGATTAACTAAAAGGAGAGGAATGGGTTTCGTAAGCTCAAACTGAATGGTATTACCAATGGAGACGATATCTTTGATCGCGGACGAAAGGTCCGTGTGTGAAGTTCCCTTCCAAGATGCTTTTAAAGATATTACGACCTGCTCAGGTGTCATCTGAGAACCATCGGACCATTTTAGGTCTGGTTTTAGTTTAAAAAACCATTTCAAGCCATCTGGAGTTAAGGTCCAGGATTCGGCTAGTCTTGGTTTCATGTGACCTGTTTCGCTAGCGTCCACAAGAGTCGCCCAGCCATGTTGACACGCAGCCCAATCCCCGGTCCAAACAATATCAAAGGGGTTTGGAAGAACGCTCATCATGTAGGGCATGAAGATGGTGTTTCGCTTCGCGTCTTGCGTCACAGAGTCTCCACTCTCCGAGTTGAATAGAAGATACAAAATGGCAATAGACAAACTAAACCTAAAGAAAGTCATGTGACGCATACTGTATCGTGCGATCCTGATTCCGAAGACTTGTCTTTGTTCGCAGAATTATCCTTTTCATCGGCAAGACAATTCACCGATAATCCGAAGAAATTTTGAATAAACAAGGCGACTATGACAAGAAATTTTATAATTGATTTCATGCTCCACCTACGGTAAAAGTGCCTGTTTCTAAAAAGCAAACAATCGTAATTATATAAACCATCAAATGAAAATTGTCAATATCAAAAACCAACTAATGCTTTTCCTTTCATCGTTCTTAGTTTCTATTTTGATTGGATTTTTCTTGTTTTATGAAACAGAGCAAATCATCGCTAAAACAGCGCATTCATTCATTCGAAATACACCGGCCCTGCCCGACATCTCAAATGTGACACAGCAGTTTTTTAAAATTATCTGTGAATCTGGACGTTATGATGTTTGCTACGTGGTAGCGAAAGCAAATAGTGGTCAGGTTTTAGCTACAGTTCCTACAAGAGCGTTTCTTTCATCGTCTTCCTTCCAACTTTCGATAAAAATCATACAGGACCAGTTTTTCCCGCCGGCGGTCGTTGAAATAAACCTAAGGCCATCTCTCACATACGCGATTACTTGGCTTTTAGCCGGTTTATCTATAACACTTTTTGTCTCCATCATATTTTTTCTATTTCGCCGTCGTCAGCGAATGAAGGAGCTTTCTAAGAGAGTTGACTTGATTAAAGATGCGTTACTTACACTGACACGTAACGCAGAGCCAAACGCTTTTTTAAGGAGCGAAGTCCCTGAGATTGCCGATCGATGGCTCGAAATGAAGGCAGAGCTTTTAAGGCTGCAAGAAGAGACAGCGAGCGCTGCAAAATTCAAAGCCATTGCAGATACTACAAAACTACTCGCGCATGATGTTAGAAAACCTTTTTCTCAGCTCAAGATTATTTTAGAAACGTTGGAAGTCGTGTGCCAAATTTTCCTGATGGAAATGTTCGATTTGGTTCATCGGATATGGTGGTGATTGAGGGCGATGAGTATGCGCGGCATTTTTTAGAGTTCCA
>CAILAO010000468.1 GCA_903832105.1 uncultured Pseudomonadota bacterium
AAAAATTCCTCGCCTAACCAATAAAGTTATGTCTCGTCGTTTTTTTATCGCCGCCTTGATCTTGAACTTTTTAACCGGAATCTACTTTAGAGAATTGATTGGTTTTGTAAAATATCCTTCAAGCGCCTGTTCATGAAATTCTTAGACACCCAGAAAATCTCCGCCAGTTGAGCGATGATATCTTTACCGACGTTCACCTTACTCATTTCCTGTCTAATCAAATTAGCAGGCGCTAAAAGCTTCGCTGCAAAGAGATTATTTCTGACCTCTTGAACATGGTCGGTGTATTCGTCCAACTTTTCGGCTTCTCCACTTTGCGTCTTTGGAATGAAGTGTCCTGCAAGAGCTTTTGCGATCTTAAACCGCATGTAGGGACGCATTTCTGTCCCAGCAACGTACTGGATAACGGTTTTTGATCCGTCTTTCTTCACATGAAGTGGGGTGGGGTCTTTCTCGTCAGGAGCACCCTCTAGGGTCGCTATCTCAAGATCTGCATAGGCTCCAACAACTTCAGGGAGATATAACGGAGCTTCAGTAAGGTTAATCTTCTGGTGAATTGTCTCAACAATCGCGTTGATCTCGGTCTCGCCAACATTAAAATGCTCTTTAAACTCAGACTCTTTCTCTTTGGTCCAGGAGCCGGCATTCTTCCGATAATAATCCTTCTTGGCCGCCTCAATAATCCTGCTATCTATGTCGAAGTGCCCATACCCCACAAACTCAAAAAAAGCTTCGTGGTCATTAATTTCACCGGAGGCAACATCAACAATAAGACGTTCATCAACGCCAAGGTGTTCCGCGATCAGCTTCATCGCCTGGATGGACCTAATATTTTTCTTTCCCTTTTTCCAATGGCTGCAATCCGCTGGATCAAAACCCAAGATTTGACCCACATCTTGATCAATAACGCGGATCCCGCCAAACTTAAAATCGAGAACACGCCGACAGAATTGGAAAAGACTGGATGAATTAGGATAACGAATTTCAGTTTCTCGTTTCATAGTGACTCCGCCATGCCCCTAGAAAAAGTTGTTCCTCTCACTCGGTTTAGGAACACTACAATACCACTATCCTCTAAACATCAAAGCGTTTTCAAGGGCGCCGCCTTTCAAAACGCTTATGCCTAAACCGTCATATGTAAAACTTCAAGATCCTAAAAAATCAACGGAATCTTGGAGTCTCCAAAACCTTTTCTAAAATTAATCTGCGAGAAAAACTATTCACCTTTTCATCCTTAAGGGTGATCCGTACCACCCTTTTTGCATTCAGTCAATGCAGTTTTGTAATAATCAAAAATGTCTGCACGCCTTTTTGCTCAATTATTAGGGAGTGGAGAAAGGGGGACAATGGAATGATCCCGCCGGTTGATCGGTCATAGAGACCGAAATGTGACATAATCACATTGTAATCAACAACCAATCGGAGGGATCATTCCATTGTCTTCAGTTAAACAAACTAGTTACTCCATTCTCCAAATTGATGATATATATTCGAAATTATTATAGAAATCAGTTGCCCCGCGCTCCAAATTTCAAAGATGATTTGTGCGAATGAAGTTGTTTTATGGGAGTTCAAGTGTACTTGTGATTGATATCAAATTTAAAAAAAAATGCTCATTATGCTCGTTAAACAATGAGCCCCTCCCAAAGATCCTTGCAAAACATCTTCCAAGGAAGAATTTCGATGCCTTCTTCTGTTTTTCGCGGAGTTTCATCGAGAGATACGACCATCTTGCGCTTTGGGCTAAATTCCTCGCTGAGAGCTCTCAGCCCTTTTAGATGTTCTTTGTCGATCCTTTTAGTTGATTTGCATTCAATTGCTACAAGCATATCGCCGACAATCAAGTCAACCTCTATCCCGCTAGCCGTTCTATAAAAGCTGAGTTCGTGACGTTTTTTCATATATGAAAGATAAGCGCGTACTTCCAGTAGCAAAAAATGCTCGAATGCAAAACCAAAAACATCCGTTCCAAAAACGACAGGCTGCACGCCCCTCAAAAAGTTTGCAACACCAACATCAAAAAGAAAAAAGCGAGACGTTTCTATCAGTCTTCGTTCTTTCCTTTTCGTCCATGGCACAAGCTCAAAACCGAGAAATGAATCTTTCAAAATATGGAAATATTCTCGTACTGTATTGGCGCTCACTCCACATTCACCGGCAATTTTACTGTAGTTTAAAAGTTGTCCGTGAGTTAAACCTACAACCCGTAAAAATCTTGAGAAGTTAGAAAGATTCCTAATACGTGCTTCCTTTGCAATCTCTTCTTCCAAATAATCCGCGATATAACTTTCTAAAAAATCCAGATAATCATCATGAAATAAATGACCGGGAATAAGACCACGATTAAGAATCAGTTCGATGTTTAGGAAAGGCTCATCGAGCTCCTGAGTCACGAAAGGGAAAAGAAGATATCGTTTAGCTCTTCCACCTAACATATTAGTTGCATAATCCTTAATCTTTCTTGCAGAAGAACCGCACAAAACAAATGACGCCGCATGGTTTTCAAGAAGCCAGTGCACTTCATCGAGAAGTTCTGGAACTTTTTGAATTTCGTCAATGATGATGACTTCGGCATGATCAGCTAAGACTTCTTCCCTAAAAAGATGTGGATTTAGCTGAAATCGACTTCTGATCTTGGAGTTGAGAAGATCATATCTTTTAGCTTGTGGAAACTGTTGTGTGAGAAATGTCGTTTTACCGACCTTGCGCGGACCCCACAAAAAAAGCGCAGAGGAGCCCTTAAGCGGATTTTTTGTAGGTTGAAGAGATAGTATTCTCTTTATTTCTAGCATGTTAAATCTACATCGAGATTGTCACAGACAATCTTCCTTTCAATTCTAATTGTACATGATAATCCGAAGTTCTGGAAGTGGGCAATAAAAACCGATGAGAATTACGGGGGAAAAGGGGGACGCCTCACTGTGGGAAAAGGGGGACGCCTCACTGTGGGAAAAGGGGGACGCCTCACTGTGGGAAAAGGGGGACGCCTCACTGTGGGAAAAGGGGGAC
>CAILAO010000469.1 GCA_903832105.1 uncultured Pseudomonadota bacterium
ATCTACCAGCCATCACGATTGTTGATAGCGGAGGATATGAGACCGATGCAGGATTCGATTTGTCGGCTATCTACCAATATTCCAATCAGCATAATAGCTGGACATTAGATATGTTGAAACGGGTGTATGACGATTGGCCCGAAACGATTCCCGCTGTATTTGTCAATTACGACCGCGGCACTAAGGGAAAACCGCTGCCACATCAAATCGAAAGCGCCAAAATCCTTCTAAACCGCTATCCCCAACATCTCCACAGCTTTTTGCTTAAACCTGAAAAAGATAAATACAGTAACTTGAGAGAGACGATCATGGCCAATACGGAACTCCTGCCGCTTTTATCCGATATGGACATCATCGGCATTACGGAAAAGGAGTTAGGCACAAGTATTCTCGACAACATGCTTACGATTGCCCTTCTACGGATCAATCTTGATAATGCTGGTGTGAACGCTCCCATTCAAGTATTTGGCGCACTTGATCCGCTATCCAGTTGTCTGTACTTCATTTCCGGCGCAGAAATTTTTGATGGGCTCACATGGCTTCGCTTTGCTTATCGAGAAGATATGTGCATCTATCTTACCAATCATGTTGTGTTAAGCGTCGGTGGATTATCCGCAAACAATGATCGTTTCAAATCGAAGAATATCGCCGACAACTACTACTATCTAACGGATCTACAACTCAAGATGGGAACTTTCGTTACAACTCAAGACTATGCCCATTTGCCGCATGCCGAGTGTTTGCGTGCTGCTCAGAGGACACTCATGGGCAAGCTTCAAGGAGGTGCATAATGGGCGGATCTGGAGGTGGCTATTTTTCTGGGGACGCGAAACCAAAAGAGCTCCAACAACAAGTAAGGCAAACTGAGGCGTCCTCCCGTGATGAGAAGTTCGAGGCTGATGTTGCAGCCGAGATTAATAATCTCTTGTCTGCAACCAAACGGGATGCTGGAGCGGTACAGACTCATCTTAATGAAATAACAGATGCTCTCGGTAGGGACATTGAAGGTTCAGTAGAGACGCTTTTCGGGGGCTCAGTTGCAAAACACACGTATGTGGATGGCCTGAGTGATGTTGACGCTCTTGTCATTTTAAACAAAACCGAATTGAAGGACGCGAGCCCAGCCGATGTCCTGAACTATTTTGCAAACAGGTTGCGCGAGCGTTTTCCTAATACAACGATCACATCAGGACATTTGGCTGTGACCGTAGCATTCGGTGATGTCGAATTGCAGCTTTTACCCGCTCTCAAAAGCAGCCAAGGAGTAAGAATTCCAAAAGAAGATGGTGGGGATTGGTCTCCAATTATCAGACCGGACCGATTTGCTGATAAGTTGACAGAAATCAACCGGAAATGCGGAGGCAAAGTTATTCCGACGATCAAACTTGCGAAATCTATTTTATCCCATCTTCCAGAAAAACAACAAATGACAGGTTACCATGTGGAGTCGTTGGCCGTGGATGTGTTCAGAAGCTACAATGGCGAACAAACTACCAAGGCAATGCTTAGACACTTTTTCCAAAGCATTCCGGACCGCGTGAAAGAGCCCATCAAAGATAGCACAAGGCAATCTCTTCACGTGGATGATTACATGGGGCCGAAAGGCAGTGTAGAGCGCCGAGTTGTCGCCGACGCAGTAGGGCGTATATCCCGTGGGATACAAAACGCGGATGGCGCGAAGTCCGTCGATCAATGGAAGAAGATTCTTGGTGAATAAGGGGACGATCAATGAATGACATACCAAGCCGTCAACGAGTCGTGGATCAAATGGCCACTGCGTACTCGGTTTTGAGAGATCGATATGAAAGGCGTGCGACCATATTGACCCTGACAATTTTTTTTGCATCAGTCGTTCTGTGTGTCTGCACATTTCTTTCGGACGAAGCGCTCGCTAAGGCGGGTTTTTCTGAAGGTCGTGTTACCCTGATTATCGGCATTGCTTCCAGTATAGTTTTATTTGCTTCGATAGTGGAGTTGAGCGTCGGCTGGAAAGGGAAGTCCAAAGAATATGGATTGGCTGCCGACAAGTTAGCAGAATACAAAACCCGGTTCCGCGGCAAGAATGACACAGTTATTGTGAATCCAAATAACGCTGATGAGAAGGAATCCATTGACGCGTATCGAGAAGTCATGAAGAATCTACCAAGAATTCCTGACGCCCAATTTTTAAAGCTAAAAGCTTATCATCTGAGAAAGGTACAGGTGAGTAAAATGACTGACGACAATGTTGGGTGTCCGGTAATGGTTCTCAGGCTTCGTTTGTTTTGGTCCTCGTTAACGAAGTTTCGGAAATCATGTAAAACAGGTGAGAGCAAATGGTCATGAAAGGCACGGAAGCCAAACAAAGAGCTGATCTAAACTCGTTGGCACTGGCATACTTGACAGCCAAGGAATTGGTGATTGAGTCGGGGTTTGCTGACGAAATCGACTGGCAGTATTCGCTTACCTTCAGCACCGTTACGGAGAGCGTATTTTTACGTGAAGGAGCATGGGTGATACTGTCGGCAGGAATGCGAGAGACTGTAATTAGATCAAAATTCGATGAGATATCAAATGCCTTTCTGGAATGGCAGAGCGCAAGTGAGATTACAAAGCATCGCAGTGAATGCGAAGAAAAAGCACTGGCCGTATTTGCCAATGTAAGAAAGGTGCAGGCGATTGGTC
>CAILAO010000470.1 GCA_903832105.1 uncultured Pseudomonadota bacterium
GCGATGTCAAAATACCAAATAAGAAAACAACCGCTAAATCACTTGCATTCACTCTTCTCCACGAACTCGGTCACTGCTTAGGTCTCGGCCATAATCATACGAGTTACAACGCAGTCATGGGATATTCGCGCTCCTCAAGAAGTCTTCACTTAAGCCTGGATGACATGGCTGGATTAATCTATCTTTATCCAGACCCCAATAATCAAGATAAAGAGCCAAAAGAAGCAATCTCCTGTGGAACGGTAAAGGGCTCTAACTTCTCCTCTCGCAATCTCATGCTGAGTCTTGCCCTACTGACACTTCCAATCTTTTTTGCCATCGTGCTATTTTGGTCTTGGCGTCTTCTTTTTCGAAAAGTACACTTACGGCGGAAAAAGGCGGATCACGACGCCGAATCGTTCGGTGGGCAGAAATCCGTCTAAATTGGAGATGGTACGTTGGCAAGAGTTTTATTTTCACTTGATCGGAAGACTTTTTTTTCAAAGATTAAAGGACCGCTAAAAGATGCCTTTTCTACATGTAAGTCTTTAGCTATCAAGATTCACTTTGGCGAACCCGGCAACCAATTTACATTTAAGCCCGAAGACATAAAACCCATCACTGACACATTGAAAAGCCTGAGCGTCAAACACTTCTTTTTTGACTCTTCGGTTGCCTACCCTAATAGTCCGCGTGGCGTACCCGCGAGCCACCTGGCTTATGCCAAGGAAAAGGGTTGGCATCATCTCGCTGAAGTCAGGACAAACGACGAAGTTTTTACCGAAGTTCGTGGCAAACACATGACCTATGAAGTGTGCCAAGAGCTTGTTGATGCCGATGGAGTCCTCGTCGTGAGTCACGTTAAAGGCCACGTCTGTGCTGGATTTGGTGGTGCCATTAAAAACCTCGGCATGGGAGCGCTAACAAAAAAATCAAAAGGAACCATCCATCACGGCGGCCAACCCAAGATCATTGGTACTTGCACTCGATGCGGCTCTTGCGTTGAAAGCTGCCCCGTAGACGGCATTAGACTCGAAGATCACCCTTACTTCGATACTTGCTTCGGCTGCTCTAACTGCACCACCGCCTGCCCACAGGGAATTTTGGTGCCAAACATCGCTTCTTTTGACGCCCTGCTTGCCGACGGTGCTGCGGCAGCTATATCGAAATTTAAAAAACAATATTACATCTCTTTTTTAACTAACATCACAAAACTCTGCGACTGCATGGTCGATCCAGAAGGTCTCGTCGCGAAGGATGCCGGATATCTTGCGAGTAGCGACCCTGTAGCTATCGATCAGGCAGCACATGACAAAATTAAGGAGATCGCAAAAGATAACGTTTTTTTGCTGCACAATAAAAAGTCCGGACTTGATCAAGTTAAATACGCCCAAAGCTACGGCGCTGGAGAATCAGCCTACGTTTTTGAATGAGTTTTTTATTTTCTTTCAGCCAAGGGTATGACGAACCTAAATCCTCGGAAGATTCCACACATCAGCTCCTAATGAAGGAACGGAAAGCAGCGGCGCTTCTTCAGTCTGGGGATCTTCGGGACTGCTTTGTGATTCGATATTAACCTTAAAACTAATGGTTTTGAAAGTTTCTTTAGCAGCGTCCGTTGATGAGACCGCGCGGAAGGCAATCTTGGCTGTTTCAGAAATCTTTCCAGGATCTTTTGTAACGAAGATATTGGCTCCGTTAGATAAGCTAAGCTTGTTCATATCAAGCCAATCACTGGTGCTTGCATTGCAGTTTGCAGCACTTTCCTGAACACAGTATTTAATGCCGGCGGCACTGATCGAATCCGGGGAAGCTGCATAGAGGAAATACCCTCCATTTGGCTGTTCGTTCTGACCGAGTGCGGCATAGACTTCGGGTCCTAAGGCAACCGGTGTTTCACCAGGATAGAGATTCGAATAAATCTTTTTCATACCGTCTATGTCATCATCTTGAGGATCATCAAAATCCGCCATACACATGACTGTGTCCGTGGGTTGTCCTTGTTGACAGCCCCCACTCTCAAGGTATGTATCGCCTAGCCCAAAACCATGGCCAAATTCATGAAGCATGACTTTGCGATACCCGCGAGAATCTTGATAAATATTCAACTCGGGGTGACGACCTGGCTGCATGTAAGATCGACCATCGGAAGAGTAAACAATAACGGTCGCATTGGCGCTATCGCAATTGCTAGTCGTTACTTTGACATCAGCAGCGAGCCTACTTCCAGCAACCTTCTTAAGGGGGTTAATCCAAGCAAGCACGGTGGCCTTCACAACGTCTAACACTTCTTGATCAGTGGTCTCGGTAACACATATTGTCATGGATTGTTCTTTAATGACAAACATAAGCCCGTTGGCATCTTCTCCATATTCATCTGCTAAAACATTGTACGTCAGATGAGACTGGCCACTTCTTCCGGGACTCGTTGAGCTCAGATCTCCTGGGCTACAAGATACTGAGAAAACAACACACACTAAGCAAAGTGTCGGCATGAAGCCTCTATGATGTATCATCACGGTTTTCCCCTAAAAAAAAGTTCACAATATACGTTGCAAAACCTGTTCCGTTTTCCGCATGACACCAAAACAAAATCATGGTTCCGATGCCTCTCGGGAGAAGTTTTGAATAAACCTCAACATATCAAATGGTTATCAGTGTTTTTTGAAGAGAAAACGTCACATTTTCCCTTTTAATTGAGGTTACAAAAGAGAGCCATCTTTAAAAAAACGTGTATAACGTCTGGCAGCCTGTTGAATTAAAAGACAGTGAAAAACTCGCGCCACTCAACGAATTCGAACACTTTAACAACTCTTTATTTTCACTAGTTTTTTTTGATCAGGCACTCGGCATGCTCCTTGCAAATAAAAATCACGTCGTGGCGTGTGCTTTCTTCTTTGCTGCTCGGAGGAGCTTTGAAACATTCGCGCAATTCTCTATGTATTCTTGTTTTGGGCGAGCTGCTTTGCTTGCTCTCCACAAGCTGCAGGATCTCTCGCGAGCAGGAATCAACTCCTGCCTTTTTCACCTATGTATCGAGAGGGCATGAAGACATCACCCGATTTGCCATCGATATGGCTAATCAGCAGCTAGAAAGAGACTTTGATATCGTCAACTTCTATCCCGCGGAACCAACATACGCTGTGATTGCTGCTCATGCAGATCCAGCGCACCTATCAACTAATCCTATTATTTATGGCAACGTCGCAACCGACTTTCCGAAGCAAACGATTCTTAACGGAGTAAAGCTGGCGGATTTCTATCTGGAAGCCCCCATCGATTCGGACTGGCTTGAAAATGCCAACTATCAAAACTTTCACTTTATGCGAAACTTCACTCTAAACTCTGACCAGAATATTGCGACAGTCCAAGATGTCACGGATTGTTACGATGAAAGTATCGCAATCATCATTCGCGCCTCCGTGCGGGCCGGCCATTACTGGTCAAAATCCGAAGGCTTCGCGGACGCCCCAAGGCTTGCTGAAGCACATCGAACAGCAGCGCTCTTTTTAATTGGCCACGCGCTGCATACCATGCAAGACTCATTCTCAGCCGGCCATACGGTTCGTAGCAACGACCTTAAAAACATTTTAAATATCTGTGTCCTTCGCTCACTAGAAGGCGTCTGTAGCCATCGTATCGAAATCGAAGCCAAGGACGATATCTGGAGAGATTCCGTCATCGGAAGACTGAGTCGCGGCTGGAGTGATTTAACTCCTCAAGCACAAATAGCCGCCACGGTAAGTGCACGTTATCTGGTCCACTTAGCTTTATCGTTAACGAAGGGAGGCTCCTCCCCTTGGAGCAAAGAACGAGAGGACAACCTCGAAAATATTGTAAAAGATTACCTAAAAAATCCGTCCTTTGATCGGGGCTTCTCGGGGTATCTCAACCTGGCGCTTTAAGCGCTGATTCTATTTGCCAACCAGACATTCTTCGTGCATGATAATCATGATTTTTTCTAACTTTTTTTTCGGCCTTTTTTTTGACTGATGACAGTGTAGCTTCTTATGATTAAGACTATGACGAAGACGGTGAGCGTGTTTGGTATCGATATTGGCTCGGTTTCTGTTGCTGTTGTCGAACTTGATCAAGATGGCGACATCATCTGGACTGCTTACGAATACCATTATGGTCACCCGGGCGACACCTTGACCCGCATTTTTTCGGATCATTTGAACCGAAAATCCGGATGGATCGCATGCACATCATCCACACCAAAAATTACAAAATCAAAAGCCGTATACGACTCTCAAGTTTGTTTCATCGCGGCAGCAAAACACTTTTGCAAAGAAGCTGGATCTGTCCTCGTCGTCGGAGCTGAAAAGTTTTCGCTGATTCGTTTTGATCGATCAGGTAACTATAAAGATTGCAAAACCAATACCTCTTGCGCTGCGGGCACGGGAAGCTTCCTTGACCAGCAGGCTCGGCGCTTGGGGCTTGAGGGTAGTGCCGGCCTGAGTGACGCAGCGCTTCTTGCTCGCAGCGAAATGCCGAGCATCGCCTCTCGTTGCGCTGTGTTCGCAAAAACAGATCTGCTCCACGCTCAACAAGAAGGTTTTTTGCTGGAAGATATATGCAACGGGCTTTGTTTTGGTGTTGCTAAGAACATCATTGATACGCTTTTTTCCGGCGATGAGATCTCCGAACCCATCGTTTTTGCGGGCGGAGTTTCTCTTAATCAGGCGGTAAAGAAGCATCTAAGCTCGATACTCAATACTAAATTATTGACGACTCAATATAGTCACCTTTTTGGTGCAATCGGTTCCGCACTTCTTCTTCACGATGAACTTTTTACTGCAAATAATTTGAAGCAACTTGAACAGTTAAATCCAAAGAAGACTATCATAAAAGCCGAAGAATTTAAGCTTGAGACGTTGATTTCTGAAAGCGAAGAGTCGAAAGTTTATCACTATGAACCACTTGAAATCAGACTATCCGATTATCCGGACTTCTCGGGGCTTGATCATTACGAATACACACCCATTACGCGGCCGACGCCTTATCCCGTCGAAGTTGATTTTTATGAAGCTCCATCATCGCAAGACTTGGTCTTAGGTATCGACATTGGATCAACGAGTACGAAAGCAATCCTCCTCGATAAAACCAAAAATGTAACAGCGGGTTTCTATACCCGAACTGCTGGTCAACCACTGCGCGCCGTCCAGGCGATCTTTGAGGCCGTCCAAGACTGGTCAGTAAGAAAACAATTTAACATTTCCGTTTCTCACGCTGGGACCACCGGAGCTGGAAGGAAGTTTATCGGGGGCATCATCGGCGCTGATCTTGTCGTAGACGAAATCACAGCTCACGCGACAGCGGCTTGCAAGTTGAATCCCAACATCGATACCATTATCGAAATCGGCGGCCAAGACGCGAAGTTTACCAGCTTAAAAAATGGCATGGTAACCTCTTGCACCATGAATTACGTGTGTGCCGCCGGAACGGGCTCTTTCATTGAGGAACAAGCCCAAAAGCTAAATTGCCCTCTTACCTCTTACTCTGAAATTGTTGATGGTGCCCGAGCCCCCATGGCAAGTGATTGCTGCACGGTTTTTATGGAGCGTGATATCAACCACCACCTACGAAACGGTTTTTCGCGTGAGGAAGCTCTGGCGGCCGTTTTGCATTCCGTGCGTGAAAATTATCTTCGTAAAGTCGCAACTCATAGTCATATTGGAGCCTGTGTCGCATTTCAGGGTGCAACCGCGAAAAACAAGGCCCTCGTTGCCGCATTTGAGCAAAAGCTAAATCAGTCCATTCACGTTTCAAAGTATTGTCATCTAACTGGCGCACTCGGCGTCGCTTACATGCTGACCGAGCAAAAACTTCGCACAACACGTTTTCGCGGACTATCGCTTTATCGAAGCGAAATCCCGCTTCACTCAGAAACATGTCTTTACTGCGCAAATCACTGTAAAATTCGTATCGCCGAGGTTGGCGGCGACAAGACTGCGTTTGGTTTTTTATGTGGGCGCGATTATCGCACCAAACATTTCATCCCCTCCAATCAAGCTGGCTTTGACATGTTCAAGGCGAGGGCTGCCGCCTTTCAGCATAATTCCACCAAACAATTGAAGTATCCTATTACAATCGGTCTCCCTGCCGCCTTGTATCTATTTGAGGAAATCCCCTTTTGGGAAATCTTTTTTGATATGCTCGGCATCAAAACTATTTCGAGTCTAAATTTTCGCGATGCTGTAAGTGTTGGAAAGAGGATTGCGGGCGCGGAATTTTGTGCCCCAATCGCAGCCTTTCATGGTCACGCCGCCCATCTTGCGGAAAGGGCTGATTATGTTTTTGCCCCGGTTTATCTTGAAGAACCGGAACGAGAGCGCGGCACGAGACGTCAATACTGTTACTACAGTCAGTTTGTAAGTTCCCTTCTATCGTCTGCAGGAAATGAGGAGCTTAAGCGGAAGTGTCTTTCTCCCCTACTTAATTACGATATGAATGCCCTAAACGCAAAAATTCAACTCTATTTGACACTTAAAAATATCCTCGGCCCGTCAATTGGCTTTGTTGATGTTTATTCCGCCTACGACAAAGCATGGTATGCGTTTAACGACGGGAAAACAGCCCTAAGAGGCGTGGTGCAAAACGAGACCCTTGGCACCCCCAGAATCGCGGAAACTCCGAGCAATCGGGACGTTGCCGTTGTGCTCATCGGACGGCCCTATACCATTCTCTCACCACAAATGAATAAAGGCATTCCTGGGTTTTTCTCGGCGCTTGGAGTCAAAACATTTTATCAAGATATGCTTGCCTATAACAAAGAGGATCTCGTGGAAATCCAGGACCTCCTCAAGGCTGGCCATTGGCTTTACGCAAGCAAGGTCCTTGAGTCTGCGGAAGTCGTCGCCAAGACGCCTGGCCTCTACCCTGTTTTAATCACATCATTTAAGTGCGCCCCTGATAGTTGCACGATCGATTATTTTAAACGCATTGTTGAGGCCCATGACAAGCCTTATTTAATACTCCAGCTTGATGAACATGATTCTTCGGTTGGCTACGAAACACGTATTGAATCTGGTGTACGCGCCTTTCGTAATCATTTCAGTCGAAATGCAAAGCCATCCGTCACACAAAAGCCCCCCTCCATTCCTTCAGCAGATCGGGATCTCGAAGGGAAAACGCTCTTACTCCCCAACTGGGATCCTGTCAGTTGCCAATTTATCGTGAATAATCTGATTAGGGAGGGCATCGATGCGCGTCTTTTAACGGAAGACATAGACACCATCCAAAGAAGCCTTCTTTACAACACTGGACAGTGTCTTCCACTGACGGCGATTGTGCAAGGTTATATCGATTATGTGACGAGTCATGACCTCGACCCCTCTAAAACAGCTCTCTGGGTTTTGAACGCTCAGATAGCATGCAATATCGGTCAATACCCTTACTATACGAAAAGTCTTTTAGATAGTTATGGCCAAGGATTCGAAAAGGCCTCGCTATTCGTCGGGGAAATTAGCTTTAGCGACTTTTCCGTTCAAGCATCTCTCAATACGTATTTGGCTTTCATGATGGGGGGATTTCTTCGCAAAATGGTATGCAAAATCCGGCCATACGAAAAGAAGGCTGGAGATGCCGACCGTGCCTTGGAAGCGAGCGTTACACTCTTTAATAATGCCTTCCTTGGAAAGAGTTCGAAGCTCGACGCCCTGCAAGCCTCAACGCAGCTTTTTGAGGCTATTGCAGTCCAAAAAGAATCTAAGCCAAAAGTCGCCATCTTCGGTGATCTTTACGTCGTCGATAACGAAGTGATGAATCAGCAGGTGATTAGGCATATTGAAGATAACGGTGGCGAGGTCGTCGTCACACCTTACACCGAATTCTTTAAAATTGCCGCAAAATCGATCTTTAAGCGATGGATGAGAGAGGGCAACTATGTCGATGTCGTTGCTGGGCAAACACTTCTTGCAGCCGCTAAACTTATGGAGAAGAGATACCTGCAAAAAATTGAGGCTGTTCTAGGTCCTCAAATTTACGCCCAACCTATCAAAACACCGGAAGAAATATTTAAACTTTTCAACATTAATGCTTATAATACAGGCGAAAGTTTCGATAACATTTTAAAGATCATGCATCTTATTGAGGTCTATCCCGATCTCCAGCTTTTCGTGCAGTTAAATCCGAGCTACTGCTGCCCATCTTTAGTAACCGAAGCCATGGCCAAGGAAATCGAACGCGTGACTGGAGTCCCGATTGTCTCTGTGACCTATGACGGAACAAACACATCAAAGAATGACGTCATCGTGCCCTACTTGAAATATCCACGAAAAACATCCTATCGAAATGGTCTCTCGCACAGTGAGGTTGAATTGTAGCATAAAATATTGAATTAGCGCCGCAGACAAACCCCTCAGCAAAAATCCTAGCAAAATTGAAATAAACCAGGGTTATAGAAAAAGGAGCGGAGAGAGCTGGATAACTTTCGAACCGCGCGTTACCGCATGGCGGCGTGAGATTTCCTCGTCATTTCAGATGTTACCGCTCGAATCGATTTTATTCCTGGGTTGTTTCCACCTTAAAATTGTTCCCGCCGTTTCCACCCCCTGAAATCCTGACTTCCTGCATGCTGCGTCCTGAAGGCCTGGACTGGAGCCAATTAAAATGCGTTTACCCTGGTAGGGGCACTGGTAAAAGTTGCAAAATGGTAGAGAAAATATAGAATAAGGGAAACCCTAACGTTCGATTAACCCGTAAGGAAATTTTCTACAGTGGACATCCCACGGATCTTCAACATCACCGAAAGTGCTCACCGTATCCATAACCCGATCACACCCGAAAAACTCGCCACTCTCGGCGCTGCGCTGCGTCTGGAACCTGGTGCCCGAGTGCTCGACCTTGGCAGTGGTTCGGGGGAGATGCTGTGCACCTGGGCACGCGATTACGGAATCATCGGCACTGGCATTGACATGAGCCAGTTGTTCACCGAGCGAATTCGGAGCACGGAGCAACTGATTCTTATAATAGTTTCGAAGATATATCACTGAAATACCTCCAGGCGTCGTGTTGCAGGAGCATCCGGTATCGACTCGACTCGCAGATCTTCAAAAATAAAGCCTAGAACCCCTCTATTTTAAAGATAAATTCAGCACTAAAAAATTTTAGATAAAGTTTTGTAGAAATCCTCCGATGATAAATAGAGGGGGGGTGTATGAACATTTTCTACAAAAGTTTTGCGATAA
>CAILAO010000471.1 GCA_903832105.1 uncultured Pseudomonadota bacterium
CTAACGCCCCGCTTCAGCCGCCGGGAAGGGGCGCGGCAAGAACCTTCACCTTTCGCGACGGTGTTTCCCCGCGCCCCTTCCCGGTCGGCTGCAAGCGCTCGTTAGCCCTGTTCTTCCTGGATGTCAATCATGTTCCTTCCCTCGACGGATGCCACATGCTGCGTGTGAAGATAGTCTCGTAGCTGTTCAATAAATGTCTTCGCTTCGTGAAGATGATCACGCACGATGGTCTCGTCCGGCATGGCGAAATCCACATAGTCAAACTTATGACGATATTCGAACACGAGGTTATAGAGTTTGCCAAATTTCACTGGGAAAATCCCGGTTTTGATAAACTCTCGATTAAAATACCCTTTGACTTGTTCATGTTTTGAAAACGCTACCCCTTTAAGGGCAAGGACGGCTTGAACCGCGTAGAAGATGGCATAATACACGCGATTCATCGCGGGAATCAACAACTGATGCTCCAGCAGTAATTGAGCCGCCTGGAGTGATTCATCGGCTCGTTCGTTCCGATAGGTGATGAGCACTTGTGTATCAATGGGGTTCATAGCACAATACCTTCTCGAAGAATATTCTGATAAATCGGTAACACGTCCGAGTACTTCTGGACGAGACTTTCCGCAAGAATAATGACATCAAAGACCCGATCATATTTCAGTTCGAACGCATACGTGGTATCAAACAGGTCTTCTTCAATTGATCGCGTGACGTCTGGGAGTTGAATACACAGATCAATATCGGAGGTTCCCGTCGCCTCTCCTCTTGCCGTTGAACCAAACAACCGGAGTTCAAGGGCAGGATATTTGTCAACGAGGACGTGTTTTAACTCCCTTAATATCCCGACAAGATCAGGAGAGATTACCTGTTGATGCTTCTGCTGTGGTCGCTGGGATTCCAACGGATCACCTCTTAAAAGGACGCTTCTGTTTACTATGGGGCTAACGATCCGCTTCAGCCGCCGGGAAGGGGCGCGGCCACCGGACTTGACATTTGCCACCACAGTTTCCCCGCGCCCCTTCCCGGTCGGCTGCAAGCGTTCGTTAGAATTTCCCCATGTTCAGCATATTTAGAATCGTCATTTTAGAATAAGCCTCTCCCCTACCACTTAAAAGGCTGAATTTTCGGGATGAACAGGGAGTTATTTGGATAGCCTTTAAGCGTAGAGCTCGTCATGATGCATGCACAGGGACTTTTTTCCTTTTTCTCTGTCGGGGAACGGCTTGTTGCAACCGCGCACAATCCTGTAAATAGAGTGTCATTAACTGCTGAGAAGGAATTCCTATTTGTTGGCTGAGTGTACTAAAATAATGCAAGGTATCTTCTTCAAGAAGCAGTGTCACCTCTTGTTTCGGTAAATCCTTGAGATATGGGTTGGGGCGGGACTGGGAAAAATCGTATTCTGCTTTCATCACCGAAGACAACAGATACCCCCCTGGGTGAAGATCGTTGAATCTTCTCCATGGTTGTCTCTGTTACATATTATACTGTGTATATTGGCGTTGTTCTGTTTTTATGGCTTTTCTGGCAGAAATAATACGAATGATCTGCTCCTGGGCATAAAACGCGTGACAGACGATTAAGAGGCGCATATGTTGGCTCATTCCAAGCAAGATGACCCGTTCTTCATCAATCGAATGTTCCGGATCGTCAATTAACCGCGCCATTTTATCATAAAATACGGTCTGTGCCTCGACAAAAGACACCCCGTGTTTTTGTTGATTCAGCCGATTTTTGCGTTCATCCCATGTAAATTTGATTCCTGCCATGTCCATGATGACAGTATGATTCTCTTTTCCGAAATCTGACAAGTATTTTGTTGTATTTTTTGAGGAAATATACCAGAAATTCTAACGACCGCGTTTCAGCGGCTTGGGAAGGCGGGCGCAACGAACCTTGAATTTTGGCAACCAGTTTTCCCGCCCGCCTTCCCAAGTCCGCTGCAAACGCCTTGTTAGCTTATCTCGTTTATTTATTGTTACTTAGAAGTATCTTGTGGTGATAACCAATCGATAAGACTATCAATCCATACAGAGATTACAACATTATTAGCCTTAAATGACTCTGTGTTGCCAAATTTTTGAGATACACCATTTTTTATATCCTTTTTCGACTTCTCTATTGTTTCCTTAGACAAGGTATCAATATTCTTATAAATATGTGCCATAATATCATAAATAGTTTGAGAATCATCAATAGAGAAACAAAAACACTTTTTTTCCTTTCTATTTTCAAAGATGACGATGGGCATATCACTTTTATTAGGAATTTTA
>CAILAO010000472.1 GCA_903832105.1 uncultured Pseudomonadota bacterium
GACGAATTCAATCACCGAAGGGGTTCTATCGAGTTTTGATCAAAAGAAGCCTAGCGAGGTTCTCGTAAAAGTTAATTTTTTCCCAAAAAACGCGATTGAGCGTGAGATCCTAAACAGTTTTGCTCCGATGTCGCAAAAAGATCTCGATCATGTCATCAAGGCGACGGTTGCTGCGGCTGTTAAAGATAGTGGACAGCCATCGGGTGATTACGAGAGTATTCGCTGGATGCTGGAATTTCCGGAAATCGTTGAGAATGGCATTCCAAAAGAAATCGATGATCTCATGAGGGATCTCAATATAAAGATTTCGCAAGATCTTTATCAGTCAATTAATAATTTAGTGCAGCGATACAATACTCCGAATGGGGCAAATACATTTCGATCTGATGTTTTAAGGCTTGCGTTTGAATCTGCGGGAATCGATAGAAGTGGTGTCGTTAGAGATTTTGTGGATCGATATAATATCTGGCCATCTGCGTCTGCCGACTCGCACGAAGGAAAATTTGTAATTGGATTTTCATTTGATTTCTAGTCTCTCGAAGAGGCTTCGGGGATGGTTGGACTTCCCATCCCCTACAAGGGAAAAATTACCGATAATTCGCTTGCAGCTTGGCTAAATACTGCCATGTTTCTTCAAAACGCTTTTGTTCCACGCAATAGAAGTGCCAGTATGGACCATAATAATAGTCCATGCGTGCAACAACCATTTCTTGAGATAATCCTCTCTGTCCAAGAAAGATCGGCCACCACGGTCTTGCCCAACAGTAGGGACCTGTATGCTCTGTTGGACGTCCGGTTTTGCTTTCGGTGACAAGACTTCCCACATAGTCGGCGTTTTTATAGATTTCATCGATTTCTTTTCTCATGTCGGCAAAGATGGATTCACTGACTTCCGCGGTTTCTGTGGCGTGATAAAACTGAACGGTCACTCGGATTGGGTATCGCTCGTCACGCTCAATTTTGAGGTCGTCAATTTCGCTGTAGGGACCTTCGAGTTGTCCATGTCCGATGGCGGCATCTTCAAACTGACTTGCTTCGGTCATAGCCTTCACACCGTAACCGAAATCATAAGCGTAGATCGAGGGTCTGCTGCGACGTTCGTTTTTCAGAGGTACTTGAATCAAAAGAACCATGTTAAGACCGCTTTTTCGATTTGCAGAAGTCACTTCAGACGTATTCGCGTTGGCCCCAACTTCGAAATCGCTAATGCGTTCGCCGGTAAACGAAGCCTTTTCTCCATTAGCGTTGAAGAAAAGTCGTTGGCCTGTCGAGTAAGGGCCTTGCTCAAAGCGATCACGCGAGTAATCGATAATAGTAGCGCTCGTACCTTCTCTTGTGGCGACTATTGCCAGAACCGCTGGTTGATCTTCGTAAGACTGATAGTTGAATATCACAGGATTGAATGTGGCTTTATCACCTTTCGGAATTGGAAGAAACGCGTGTTGCGCGCTGACGAGAATATGTGTGTCGCGCGGTGCTAAAAGTGATGATTCTTCTCCTTTCCAGGAATCTGGATTGGAAAGGTAGGTCCGAAAGTTGCCAAGATAGTCGCCTAGAGTTACTTTTTGGAGATCGTCACCGTTCTCATTACCAACGAGGAGATAAAAATCACTGAGTTTGAGATCCGCCGTTTTGTCGCTATAGTTTTCATAGCGAATAACAGGCATCAAAAAGGGATCAATTCGGTCTGGCTTTTGTGGATCGATGGTGTGAACCTGAATAGTAACATCGCTAATATTATCGCCCCAGACTGAGTTTTTCGTTCTTCCAGTATCTTCCCAAGTAACATTCACTAGAGAAAGACCCACATTCCTCGCAATTTTCTGGGCTTCTTCGTTAGAAGCCATACTGGCTGTTTTCTGGACTGATTTCAAATAACGTTGGTAATCTTTTGTGACATCGACACTTTCCGCTGCGTATGCCGCTGTTGCTAGAAGCGCTGGCAGTATGTACTTAATCGCACTCATAAGGTCTCCTTCAAAAAAGTTTTAGTCGCTCACTACTATTGTCAGATCACATCGCGTGATCGGTTGGGGGTATAGCACAGTTACCTCATAAGTGGTAGCCTTGACCGGCCAATCAAAAATGCAGAGATTTATAGTGTTAGCGAAGAAAAAATCGTAGTAAAAAACTACATCGTTTATATTAAAACGACATGCCTAAGGCAAAGCTTACGAAAAAGGGAAGATAAGCGCTACAGCGACCAAACTGGAGGCCTACGCCCGGAATAGCGATTTGCTTGAGAAAAAGGTAAGTGCCGAAGCCTCCGCTGCCAAAACGAAACCAATCTTCTATCTTTTTCGCATCTTCGGCAGAGTTTGGCATCCACCGATCGACCACAGCATACTCGGCGAATGGAGCCACCGTATAAGTTCCATATTCCGCTTGCAAAATAGGAATTTGATAGTCAGCAGAAAAAGCAGCATAACGTTTGAGCCATAATCCATTAGTGGGAGAGCCGCGAAAACCGCGTCCTCCTCCCTTCCGAATCAAATCGCGTTCATCTTTCGCTGTAACGCTTCCAGCATTCACCTGAAGTTGTAGGGCATGATTTGAATAAATATTCATCTCAGATGTTGCGAATGCCTCGACATTTTCGCTTGATCGAACATGATCATTTCTCGCAACTTGCTTCGCGTAGGTAAGGCGCGCGGTATAACCCTCGTTGAAATAAAAGTGAAAATTTGAATCTTCCCATCGAAGAGTGGGACCTAGAGAGATGGATTGATAGGCGACACGCTCGGGAAATTCCAGCAAAGTTTCGTAGTGTCTCTGAGATGTTGATATGTTGAGAGCTACGGACGATTGCCCAAAAAGTCTTCGTCCTACAGTGATTCCGGCGATGGATTGTTTTTCCGCAAAACCATCAATCTTTTTTTGCCCATCGTAAAGCCAAATATCTTTTGTGCCGTGACCTCCCGTTATGCCAAGGTTCCATCGGGAGAAAGCCACAGCACGATCTTGATACATCGAAAAAATTCGTACCCTC
Source organism: uncultured Pseudomonadota bacterium (assembly GCA_903832105.1). Classification (GTDB taxonomy): domain Bacteria; phylum Bdellovibrionota_B; class Oligoflexia; order Oligoflexales; family CAILAO01; genus CAILAO01. The sequence continues at coordinate 2,990 of CAILAO010000472.1, forward strand.
CGGTTGAGAGAGTGCTTCCCAGCACAAATAACTTACCATAACCAAATAGATTGCTCTCGAGCAGGAAAAACCCAACTTTGCGATTACCAGCGCTGTCGGCGGCCATCAGAGGAATCGGGATGATTGTAAAGCGTTCTTTGACTGAAATATTAATTTGTCTCTCGTGGGCAGTCACAGAAACTTCATGAAAAATCCTGCTATTAATCAGACATTGTCTAATTTCGTTTAAAAGGCGATCGTTTGCTTTCAAGCGATCGACCGCATCGGACATATCCTCAAAACATGTGTCAACAAGAGCCTGGATATAAGAATCTTTTGTTTTTGCATTGCCGCTAAAATTGAACGTGAAACTATCCTGGCCAAAAGAATTTGTGGCCATAAAGCTGAGAACAAAAAAAATTGTTTTGATGGTGGTTTTAAAAGTCATGATAATTTCGTGATCTCAATATGTTGCGTCGAGATCCTTCGCCTTTAGCGCCAAAACCTAATTAACAGAAAAAACTTTTTTCAAAAGTCCGAGACTCCAAGCTCTAAATCCATCGATGTATGAATAAACCGCTGGGACTACGAGCAATGTCAGTAGCGTAGAACTGACAACGCCGCCAATAACTGCGATACCCATAGGTGCACGTTGGGCTGAAACCTCGCTAAGTCCAATGGCGATGGGAAGCATACCCGTAATAAGTGCGATGCTAGTCATTAAAATGGGTCGAAGCCTGATGCGGCCAGCCATGATTATGGCTTCCATGCGTGATTTGCCCTGCAAGACAAGCTGATTAGCATAGTCCACAAGAAGGATCGAATTTTTCGTCGCAAGTCCGATTAACATGACGCAGCCAATCATGGCGAGCATGTCAAGGTTTTGCTTAGTCAGATAAAGTGCGAGAAAAGCTCCCGACACGGCAAGTGGAAATACGAGCATAATTGTAAACGGCGTGATGAAAGATTCATAAAGGCTGGCAAGAACGAGGTAAATAAAGGCAATTCCTAAGATGGCCGCAAGCATAATACCAGCCATCATTTCGCCGAAACTTTCGGCCTGACCCGTGAACTTATACCAAACCCCAGGGGGCATTTTTATCGTACCGTTTTTTAGCATGTCTTCTGTATCTTTTTTAACTTTTCCCAGACCGCCACCATCGGAAGCAAGGTCCGCTGAGACCTGGATATAACGGCCACGATCTTGGCGGTTGATCGTTGCTGGCCCCACAGTTTCCTTAGCGGTCGCAACATCTGACAAACGGACGAGGCTTTGGTTGATGTTAGGAATATAAGTCGTGGTAAAGCGACCTTTAAGTGACCTTTCGGATTCCTGAAGCCTCACGCGAATATCATATTCCTTTCCGTTTTCCCTAAACACGGCAGGGGTAGAGCCTTCAATCAATGTTCGAAGTTCACCACCGACGACTGAGCTTGAAATTCCATATTGATGAGCCCTTTTATTATCGAGACTGATTTGGAGTTCAGGTTTTCCGACGCGATAGCTTGTATCGACATCTTTAAGGTCAGGGCTTTCTTTAAGCTTAGATATCAGCTCGTTCGAAACGACCTGCAACTCATCGAGATTAGATCCAATAAGATTAATATTAAAAGCTCGCCCATAACATCCGCCGCCCATTCCGCCTGAGTCCTTCACCTTAGGGTTGGCGAAGGAAAATTGTTTGAGATCAGCTCGCATGATGTCTTTAAACTTACTTGTGTTCATTGATCGATCTTGTCTGGGGACGAGCTTGACGTAGAGGTTGGCGATATTTGATTCGCCATTAGTATTGCCAACCGTTGTGATGATGGTCGTGATCTCTTTATGTGCACGCAAAACGTCTTCCAACTCTTGTGTGAGCTTGGTCATCTTGTCTAAAGTTGTACCGGCAGGGGTATCAAGTTCGATCATGAATTCTCCCATATCGGGATTAGTCATAAAGTTTTTCGGAATTTTTCCAGCTGTATAAAGACTGAGAGCGAAGATGGCTAGACTTCCAAAGATAATTGTGAAGGGCCACTTAATAGCAGTTCTAAGAAATCTTTCATAAACCACCGCAAGCCATTCTTGAAACCGGTCAAATCCTTTAAGAATAGGACCAAGAGTGTAGCGCATGATGATGTTTTGTTTTGTAGAGTGCGAGAGTCCTCCGAAATAGGCAGAAAGCATGGGACCCATCGTGAGCGAGTCCAATAAGCTAATGAGCATTGCAAAACAAACGGTGAGACCAAA
>CAILAO010000473.1 GCA_903832105.1 uncultured Pseudomonadota bacterium
ACGCCAACGCCAACGCCAACGCCAACGCCAACGCCAACGCCAACGCCAACGCCAACGCCAACGCCAACGCCAACGCCAACGCCAACGCCAACGCCAACGCCAACGCCAACGCCAACATCTCAAGATATTATCGAGTTTTCAGCATCTCCCGTTGTTGATACCTATTCGGTCATTCTTAAGGTCAGATTGCCAGAAGAAAAATCGCAGCTCACAAGATTCGAAGTTCTTGCCGTTGATGGTCCTTCGCCGGCAATTTGCGGGGACGTTGATCCCATAATAGTCAAAGAAGGAGGAGATCTTTCTGATTTCGAAACAGAACTTTCAGCAGAACCAGGCGTCTATGCCTTAACAAGCTGCCTATATGGAAGTAACGGTCTTGTCTCGCAAAAAACCATCGAAAATCTTATTGTATCAGCGATCAAAGCACCTGAATTAACTATGTTCTCAGTCATGCCAATCTCGCAGGATCTTAAAGTCGAGGTGTCAGCCTCATTCCCTGAAAAAACATCGGATCTCTCGTCTTTCGCAGTGTACTATCAAGAAGGTTCTACAGCACCTGAATGTGGTGAAGGATCGAAGATTGAATCAATTCTCAGCGACAAATTCACTAGTAACCGATGGACCCACGACCTTAAAAAAGAGGGCGTCTTTAGTTTCACGGCTTGTTTGACGGACATTAGACAACAAACATCTAAAAAAACTATCAACGAGATAAAACTAGAAAAGGAACTTGAAGCGAACGATGACATAGCGCCTCTTTCGCCAAAAGAAAAGCACCTTATCCCCATCGCGCAGCCTCAATCTCCTGATGTGATTAATAAGTTACAATGCGGAGGAGACGAATTTATTCCTATGTCAACTTGCATAAAATATGAAAAATTCGGCAATCCTAGCGTGTGTGCAGTCTATGAAAACTTTTGCTGGAAAATGCCGAACCAATAATAAAGATACAACAATAAATTTGTAAGTCCCTCTTAGCCTGCTTGCATATCTGCGGCAGGTTTTTTTCTTAACAACCAAAATCAGTACTAACGCACTTGGTTTTGAAGAGCTGGAGAAAGTGACATCGTTTCCGCTTGATGGTCACTTTACAAGTCCGCCCCACAGAAATCTCGACCAGACAATATCTTTGCACTTGACTGGTTTAGATTTTTTTCTGATTCGACGGTAGAAGCTGAGTTTTTAGTGTTTTCGTCGATGTTTTTTGAAACGTTCCATTCAAAGCACTGGGTCAGTACAAAGCCTTTAAGCCATTTTTGTTCGCCGGCGTTTTTAAAGACAACTTCTACAAGATTCAAATCAACGTCTTTTCCGCTTGAACTTTTTGTTTTAACAGCGAAGGCCTTAGGCATTTTTGTTAATGTATTTTTAACGGTGAATACTTCAGCTTTGGATTCAATTGCTCGCTCGTGAGATTTTTGCCATTTGTTACTTGTATGATTTGGATAATAAACTGCAACTGCTGAATATGCATTATTGACGATGCCCTTAGCATCAAGAGAGCTTCTCGAAGAGGGTTTGCTATCGGTTTGCTATCGAGTCCTTGATTCCTTGCGCGGTTCCAACAACAGTTTCGGCGGCTTTAGCTCCTGGGTCCACGAAGCCCAGGCCCTCTTTTGCTGCGGCATAGCCCGTAGCAATATATTTTCCAGCTGTTGCAAGTGCTCCTACCCAGAGGGCGAATTGTGGGGATTCGCTTCTAATCGATGAAATATCTTTTGTATCCACAAGTAGTAATTCCTGTTTCATTATATTTTGTTGCTGCGGAGTAATTGATTGAATGTTTTTTATCCATTGATCAAAGGAAACCTTTTTCAAAAGATCGTGAGTCTTTTTATCGTCCCAAAAATTTGTGACATCGGATAAAAAAGTGGCGCTTTTTTGTCCTTGCTGAATATTTGTTTCCAGCGATCTGTCGTTTAAGAATAGAGCATAACTACTTAAAGAGAAGATATATGTTTTGTTGATACACCCTTGAAGTCCCGGTACGGCGCCGACCCGGTTG
>CAILAO010000474.1 GCA_903832105.1 uncultured Pseudomonadota bacterium
AGGAAGCCTTGTCTGCCGGGCTATTATATGTCTTGGATATGCAGACATTTGGAAGTCCTTTCTTAAACTCTCCCTCATATTGAAGCAACTCCGGCTGCTATTAGAAAGAAACTGCAAGAGCTTTATAAAAACACGACCTATACATTAAAGTATGCTCTGATTATCGGCGATCATGAGGATGTCCCTGGCGCGAGTCCAACCGCAATTAGTGGCGTCATCGACCATTATTATGCCTCCATTGACACGAACAACTATGAGAGTGACATCGGAACTCCCGATATCTCTGTTGGCCGCGTTTCTGTCGCTAACGAGAGCCAACTTGCCGCAGTCCTCGAAAAGTTCACGAAATATCAAACAGGCCAGTTTAATAGCAGAACCTGGCTGAACGAAATCGCTTTCATCGCCACCGACGATCAATACGAGATTGCTGAAGGCTCCCACAACTATGTCATCGACACCTATTCAAAAGGCAGAGGCTTTGTCGGGCACTTCCCAAAAGAGCCTCAGCCAGGTGGTGATCAACTTTATGCTATTACCCACAAAGTCTCTGATGAGAAGGTCGTGCAATCGATGCGTGCAGGACGCGTCATCATTAATTATTCCGGGCATGGCAGTACGGATTCTTGGGCTGGGCCAAACGTTTCTCAATCCAACGTTCGTTCACTGAATCATGACAGTGCTCTTCCGTTTGTCATCTCAAATGCTTGTATTACGGGCGACTTCACAGTCCAGGAATCATTCGCCGAAACGTGGCTGCGTCATCCGAAGGGCGCTATCATGTTCTGGGGTTCCATGGACAGCTCATACTGGGATGAAGACGATATCCTTGAAAGACGCATGTTTGATGGTATTTTCAGAGACAAGATTATGAAGTTTGGCTCGATTACACAGTTCGCACTGACCGAGCTTTGGAAGCATTATGGGGGATCTGGAAAGAGTAAATATTACTTCGAAACCTATATTACCTTCGGAGATCCTTCGATCGAGTTGAGATTCAACTAAAATAATAGGGGACAGAATCTCTCTGTCCCCCACTTCACTCCCGTGTTTTTTCTTCCACGTCACCTCTTTTCTGTACTATTCGCAGAAACAAAAAGCACCCTTCCAGAGGCAATATGCAGCGCCATCATAGTACCACTCTGCGTTGAGAGCGCACGAAGAACCCGGTTCTGGATCAATGGCTGGATATGGAGCATCGGTTGACACTGCCGGACAAACAGGCGGCGAGGAAACGACTTGCTGTCTTACAAATTTTTTGCCGTCAATTGAGGTCGTGACACTGCTAGTTCCCTTACAAGCTAAATTTCCTTTTTCGTTGCACAGGGTATTGCAGTTTTTTGCAGGATCTCCATTTGACCATATTTGGTAGCATCCACTGCCAACATTCTCAAATCCGCTATCGCACGCAATCGGACAGTTGTTTTGCCCGTTGCCAGATCCGGTATAAGAGGCATGGGCTGGTTTATTCGTGCATGGATGTTGCAGGTTGTCACCAGAAGAAAAATATCCGACTCCAACGGGTAGGCATGAGGATCCGCTGAGATAAAAATCGATGCCGCATTGGATCGGTGACTGGATCTGTGTGCATTCGTTTCCAGCACCCTCAAATCCGCTATCGCAATTCCAAGAACATACCGTTTTGCCTGTGGCCGTGCTTACGGTGAAAGTTGCGTTGGCGGGCTTGCTGATGGCGCAAGTGATGCTTCTGTCGCTGCTAAGAATGACAAAATTATCTAAACCCACCGGTGAACCGGGTGTAGGTGCTTCATGGGTGGCGTTATAGAGGTCTTCGACATGCAAAAAAAGATTGGGTATCGCATAAGCAACACTGGATCTGTCAGCGTACGGTTTCAGGATTTCTATAACATTTGCTTTTTCCGTCATGAAGGGAAGCGCGCTCAGCACTATCACATCGCCTCTGACATACTTGATTTGCATCACGAATGATCCATCCGGTAAAGGACGCAAGGTCACGACGTCAGAGACATCGACCGAAGCATCTGATGATGCATTTGCTTTTTCTTTAAGCTTTTCGAGGGCTACGCGACCAACACGGATCATGACGTTTTGAGGGCTATGAGCGGGTTCATCTACGGCTCCGGGTTTGCCTGAAATGATCATCGACGCCGCGTCATTGCTGATGACCATGGTCACATCTTTAGGATCCATAAGATATCCTGGAACACCTTCGCTTTCGTCGGAAGGTCTTCCAGTGTCTTTTGGATGGGAGGACAAAGATGGTTCACTGTCAGTCTTGACTGACGACACTGTCGTCGATTTTTTCGACCCGGATGAGGACGAATCTCTGAGAAGGGGACTTTCATAGTTGCAGTGAAGCACCCAAATGGACATCAAAGCCACCGCAAAAACTAGAAATTTTGGCGAAAAAAATCTCAAAGCTTCCCCCTTACCCTATATATACGCTTATCGGTGTTATAGTAGAAAAACTTTAGTTTTTTTTTCCCTCAACACGGCTGACCGATTCAGCCGTTCAGACTTCCGAGAACTACCTAAATTTATTTATGTTTTGCCAAAATGTTAAAATGCAGTAAAATGATCATTGATGAGTTAGGCGTCGAATTTTTTCATCCCGTGGAAAACCATGTCAAAACCAGAACATTCAAAAAGACTCTCTTCTAAGAAACGCCCCTCGTGGACGAAGAACCAAATTGACGAGATTAAAAGTGATGTTCGGAAAGATCTTGCAAAAGAAGATTGTGAAGTCAGAAGACTTAAGGCTATTCACGAACACTTATTAAGTCTTGAAAGCGACAATACTTCGGAGGGACAGTTAAAAAGACTCGTCTACGTCATGTCTTCATTGGTACACCATGAAAAATATGGTGGCCTTGAACCAAGTCAAGTCAATCGATTGGCAGAGATTGCGCATGTTATCCTTAGGGTGCGTGGGATTGAACCAATCAAGTCCACTTTGTCTTTTCTGTATGGCGACCTCCATCTTGTTCTGAGTCAGATCAGGAGGAAAGAAGGGGAACACTGGCTGGCTACGTGGGAGCAGCAGCTTGCACATTTCCTATCAAAGCGTTCACCTTCTGGAGGGGAGGGTTTTCAAGCCTTAGCTATGGGTAATCGCGCGTTACGTCTTGGTCACATTTCTCTTGCGCTGGAGCAATACGAGAATGCAGAAAAATCTAGCTTGCCAAGTGTTTCTTTTGAAAAAGCCAGGATGGGCAGAATCAAGGCATTGCGCATCAGTGGACTAATTGACGACTCTGAGCGTCTCGCAGAAGGCACCGCGCGTGAAGTCATCAATTTAACAGAAGGCACAATAAGGGAACTTGAATGGGAAGCTTTTTGTCGCGGCATTCAAAGGGGTGAATCTCCCGGCAGTATGGTACAGTCTGTCAAAAAAAATGAACGGCACTACCTGGGGAGTTATCTGTTGGAGGCGAATTTGTGGGCACGATGTTTCGAAAATAAATGTTGGCTTAATTTTTTACCGACAATGAGAACACTGTCTCGTGATAAAGAACTATCCATCCAAGATAGTGGGTCCCTTTATCATGTGATCAGACAACTTGAGCTTTTTGAGGATAACGACACGCCTTTCGCCGTGCGACTGCAAAAGCTTGGTGCCCTGCTATCTCGTACAAACAAGTTTTTACGAATTGACTTGGAGGTCCTTTTTTGGGCAGCGACTGCAAAGCTTCTCGCACGCGAAAATGTAACGGGACTTTCCGGTTTGGTTCTGCGGGAATATCAGGCTCTGTCCATGCGACTAAGTTGGGGAAAAAGTGACGATGTTTTAGGTCTCGGTAAAGAACTGTCAACTAAAAAGGCTTGAGTTTTAGACCTCAAGCCTGAGAAATCTCTTTTTTTAACGTCTCTCCGGAACGGCCCTTTATTAATTGGGCCTATCCATGATCACATTATGCGCCATACTTCTGTAAGCGTCCACAGTTGATTGTTGCCACCCCAGCATGTCCATTGCTGGACATTGTCACCATCATTCATACCGCCTCCAGCAAGCGACACATCAAGACATTTGCCACTATGTTTGGCCCGGATTTGATAGCGCCCGCCGCCCATGTCATCAAAAATGAACGTCTGGTGAAGTCCTGCAACGCCCCACCACTGAACAATGTTTGCCCCGTCAAACGCACTTCCTTGATCGACCGTCAAAAACCTTCCCATCTCTCCATAGTATTGTAGTTGCAGGTAGTACTCGTTTGAATTACCTGTGGCATAAAATCTCCATGTGTTTAAGCCTGGGCTATATGTGCCGGGGCTCCATTGCTCCGCGTTGCCACCATCCAGATCTACCCCATAACCATTGATAGTTAGTAATTTTCCGCTATGAACGGCAGAGATAGCCATAAGGCGCCCGTCCAATGGGTGGGTAACAACTGGTACAGTCACTTCTGGGGGTGGAGGGTCTCCTAGGACTGGCGGAGCATCTTTTACGACTGGTGGAACATCTGTCTGCACTACGTCTGTCTTAGGTTCTACTATTTGTACTGGCTTGGCATCTTTGAAAACCTCAACTGGTTGAGTCAGCTCTTTTTCGGTGGTATCAGCAAGGGCATCACTGGACTTCACATCATCTTTACTGATATCACCCTGCGAGTTACTGTCGTTCTTACTGATTGAATCGGTTGCCTTACTTGATTTTGCGGTACTCACTGGATTTTTCACTGGTTTGTTTGGAGAAACTGAATCAGAACATGCACTGACGAGAAAAAAAGTTGCTACAAAAAGCATAGTTGTTTTTAACATTTTGAATCCCCCTTTTTAAAAACGACATTAGACTTTACGACATCGTAAACTCTTGCGCTAACGCGCATCGCTGTTGTCTTTAGTTCATCGCAAAGAAAGTGCCAGAAAATGAAATATCTCAGCCACAAAACGATTAGCCCCTGAAATACTGGGAAATTCCGAGACCAAAAAGTTTCCGCACCGTATGCGTTCAAGCAAAAAACAGATGATTACCACGTCGACATTTGAGGGGATGACGATTCCGAAAAACTTCCTATTAAGCTGTTTTTAAAAGCATTTGTCGCGGGCAGACCCTAAACGGTGCGCTTTCAGGAAAATATTTCGACGTTTTTAGCATAATAACCCGTTTTTATTCATCTATGTTAT
>CAILAO010000475.1 GCA_903832105.1 uncultured Pseudomonadota bacterium
CCATAATACGTTTTAACTTCATCCATGATTCATCAATAAGCATCGTCCTCAACATCACGCACCCGCAGCAATCTAGTCCCTGATCGTCTACGAAAATAAATGTATATTATTAAGTGGTTATATTATTAAGTGGTTATATAGAATACAGCGTGAGAGTCAAAGCTAAAGTTTTTAGAAAGAGATCACGTTAAAGTTATAAGTCGAAGATTAAGATGAAACCTAAGATTGACAAAGCTTTCAAGCCAATTGAGTACACGCCCTAAAAATTTTCAGCTAGAAGCATTTGGGCTGAACTGATATTTGATTAATTGCAATAAAAAAACAACTCAATGAGTCCCAAACGCTCGTGAAGACTCTACTAGACAAAATGGAAAAGTACAGATTATTTGTTTTTGGCAAGGCAAGATTTTGTGATCATTAAAACAAACTGCATCGGCTACTCCAAAGAATAAGATTTCGAGGCTCAATCATTTCGACCTTACGGCCTACGGCCTACGGCCTGTCCTTCTCCCTGTCTACGCTCAACCCATATCGTTACCTCCTTGGGCCCAAGACTCGCTCCGAGATATTGTGGGTTTCAGTTTTCTCGTGAGGATTTTCACCCCTATTGATATGCGCTTCGTGGCGCACTTGTCCTATTCGCAATCAAAATATCAGGTAATCTTACGCAATCTAAAAAGAAAATTTCATGCCTCGATAACATCCTTGAAACGATTTCTCTTTCAAGCCTGAAAGTTCGCGGACTTTAAGAATAAAATTTGAGAATTCATCATAGTTATCTCGTTCAGGTTCCCATGCATAGGCGTAGTTGAGGTGAACGTACTTTTCAGCATTTTCTTCGTAGGCATTATAGTCAAGAGTTGTTGAAGAGGGTAATTCCGTGATGGACTGCTTCTCATAGCCATAAAGATATACTTTTTCTAGATTAACCCCGGCAGTAACATCTAATTTCCAGTTGATTTGACTATAGGCATGTAAGAAGAGTATGACTGGTTTAGATGTGTCATGAACAGATATGGTCACCTCTTGACCTTTCCCTTCATAAACTCCCACTACATACATATTTTTCAAGTCTGAATTTTTATTGACATAATTTGATGATGATCCACCGTCACAAGAATCTGGAATGTTCTGGGACGGCGAATGATCCACCAAAAGTTCGGTTCCATTTTTGAGTGTCTGTTTCATAGCGCCTGTCGTAGGGTCGATGAAAAAGAGTTGAAGGTCTTTTTGTTCAGTCCAGTCAGCCGTCAACGTATCGTCTGGAGCTGTCGCATTTGGTCCGACAATTGCAGCAATAAGTCCTCCAACAGGGATAAGTTGTATCTGTTCCGCATTTAAAAAACCGCCTCTTAAAGCCGACGTTAATCGCACAAATCTTAAAAAATTTCCCGCACGATCTATTTCAAGTAAGAAAGTGACAATACCTGATCCCATCGGTGTGGCGTAGAACTTATTTGTCTCAGGAATCAAAACCAAATTTGCGATGTGTGAATTGTTCAGACCTTTAATCGTCGACCAAGCTCCAGTCGCTATGTCGTAGGAGTACAAATATCCTTCTCCTCCAAACGTACTGATGAACAGTTTATCTGTTTCTTGATCATAGGCGAAACCAGAGACCCAGCTTAGTTCGGGATTGGGTTTTGCCGTAATTTCAGTAAATTCTCCAGTTGCAATATTTACCTCACCTATCGCGTGATTTGTGCATGCAAAATATCGATTATTTGCTGTTTTAATGACACTGTTAATGCGAACGCTTGTCTTAATAATCGTATCTGTGAGAACCGGGCCGGTACTCGTAAAGCTTTCGATCGTTCTGTACAATGGATAGTAAGGGCTAAACGTACCTATTTTATATCCTACGCCTAAAAACTTATTCGTTGGGATTTCGACATTAAAATTGTCTTCTCCAATGATATCAGTCGTCTTTTCGAGAGATATTCCTGGTGAAGAAAAATCAAAATTTGAAAAGATTTTAATGCCAAGATCGATAGTGCTTCCTTCTTCGATTTTAATGTTTTTTTGACTTTTCTCTTCGCTCCTAAAAGGAACCGATTCGTCATATAGGAGAGAGATAGAAACGACATATTCACCAGGTTCCAGATTTTCGTACTTAATCGGCTTCAAAGACATATCTTGATTGATGACAGACTCTGCTTTTAGCGGTGCTGTGTTAGTGTCTACTTCACCAGAAGAAGTTGTTTTTTTGACTTGGAGCGTATATTTTTGAAATCCCTTTTCGTATAATCCATTTGGCAAACTAAATGTAAGCCAGCTCCCTGTGATCATGACGGGTTGATCTGCGGGGGGAGGGGTACTCGTTGGTTCTTTCGTACTCGTTGGTTCTTTTGTACTCGTTTGTTCTGACGTTTGATCGTCTTTTAAAGTCGATCTTTGGTTTGGACTCAAGTTGCTACAAGAGCCCACGACTAAACAAAGTGATAAGACAAAATACTCGAAAGTATTAAAATTAAAAGTTTTCAAGAGGACTGACATGAAACATTTACGCATGTCGCACCACCTTATGACATAACGATTTTCGGAAGGTAAGCGTCCGCCTAACCACGTTCATTTACCAACCGATCTCTTATCCGTTAATTCTCTTTCGGAAGAAATTCGGTGAAACTTTAGTTTTTATAAGAAAAGCTACAAATGAAGCTTGAAACCCTTGAAATACTCAGTGTTTTCCTCTAAATTTCGCGAGGATGAAAAGTCCTGTTTTTTTAGGTTACAACTCTTGGAAATAAACATAGAAGCGGTGAGAAGCTGCCCTTAAAACAGATCTGTCTATTTCTTTGACACCTGTATGCCAGAGATTCATATCATACGAAAATCATCACAAAATCATACGCGAATTCGAGCACGGAATCGCTAAACTTGAGGCGCCAGTCCTCTTTGAGAAGAAAGAGAAGGAAGGGTGGCGTGATAAGTATCATAGTGCTGTAAGAGCTGTTCATCGCCATCAGAAAAAATTGCAGAAGGTAAATTCAAGATTGAAGCACACTACTGGGATCGAAATTGATAATAGAGAGGATCTAATCTCCCTTAGGAGAGAAAATCGTCTACTTAAAGAGGCGTATTCTCTGAATTCGCTTTTTTGGAGATTTTCCGTGCTGCGTCGATCACGTTTTAAGGTGACTCCAGTCTAACGGGAAAGCGCCGTTGTTGAGGAAAAAGCCAAGATCAAAGCAGAACTTCAATCGATGTCCCAGGACAAATGTTTGAGGTATGCGCTGAAGCAATCTTCATGAATATCGTGCGCTTTCGATGCGTTTGACAGAATATAAAAATCCAGATGCTTTAAATATAGTGAGTGACATGTAAAAAAAGCAAACGCTCTTACGAGCGTTGCTTTTTGATGTGGTTGGAGCGAAAAAACTTCAATCAAAACTCACATTCATGTTCATGGGTAGAAATTTTGGAATGATAACAGCGTTTGCCCTATAGATTGTAAATATTTGATCCTCAACCTTGTTCCAATTGCAAAGATAGGGCTGCGTTAAGTCACCGCAACCATTCCAATCCTGGGCATTGTTGCCGGTAAACAATACATCCAGCTTGCCCGGGATGGGAAGATGACCAAGCTCATTACGTACAAATCCCGGATTATGAATGCGACCAATTTGGGTCTTTTTTAGTACTCCTAACTGAGAACTAGGCATTTTTTGCCGGCTGACACAGCAATAATTCAAGGCGTACAATAAAACCAAGGATTGTTTTTAATCTCATGACAGACATCTTTTTAGTCGCGATAGGAGGCCCGCCTTGTCTCTCATCATTGGATTATGCGGAATAGCATTCTCGCTTTACTTTTCGTTTACGTCGCATCAAAAAGGATTTCACGGATTTATCGATTATCCCTCAATGGTTTTGCTGGGGATATGCCCTCCGAGCATCATGCTTCTTTCTCATACGATTGGCGATTTTTTTTCCGGCATTGCAATATTTCTTCAGTCACTTGTGCAGCGGCATCGTCGTCTTCAAATGTCCGTTATTGACGCCCTGACTCGCGCTTCAGCGACTGTCAGGTCAGAAGGCATGGGAGCTCTGATTAAAGAGCGAGATCGCGCGAAATATCCTCTTTTCCGTGATGGCCTATCACTCATTCTTGCTGACTTTACTCCTGAAGAA
>CAILAO010000476.1 GCA_903832105.1 uncultured Pseudomonadota bacterium
CGCCGCTCTGGATTTGGCCTATGTAGCCGCTGGACGGTATGACGGTTTCTGGGAGATGGGGCTATCTCCATGGGATATGGCCGCGGGTTGTCTGTTAATTACTGAGGCGGGTGGGTTGGTATCCGATCTTGAAGGTAATGCAACCTATCTAAAAAGTGGAAATATTGTCGCGGGTAATCCCAAAACATTCGGACAATTGCTTCAGGTGATTGCGCCACATCTGACCAAAGAATTGAAATCTTAGAGAATTTAAGTCACCAGTAAAATTAAGATTGATTAACTTATCACCCAGTAGCCAAAAGGAATACATCATGAATACTGAACAACTAAATGCTGAATATTCTATCCCGGGTCAACTCAAGTTCATTCAGGGTGGGGGAGGGCTACCCTTCATTGAGGTTAGCACGGCAAATTCTAGTGCTTTGATCTCGGTCTATGCAGGACAGGTATTGTCTTTTCGTCCGGCGGGAGAGGTGGACGACCTGATGTTTCTCAGTGAGAAGGCCTATTATCAGACAGGAAAAGCGATCAAGGGAGGAGCACCGGTCTGCTGGCCGTGGTTCGGTGCCGATCCGCAAGGATTGGGTCGGCCGGCCCATGGTTTTGTACGCAACCGCATGTGGAATGTAGTCGCAACAGAAACCACCGAATCCGGTGAGATCCGAGTCATTTTAGGGCTAGAGGATACTCCAGAGACGACTGCGATCTGGCCTCAATCCTTTACCTTGATGCTGGAGATCACGGTTGGGAAATCTCTAAATCTAGAGCTGGTCACGCGTAATACGGGTGCACAATTATTTCCTGTGACGCAGGCATTCCATACTTACTTTAAGGTTGGGGATATCAGTCAGGTAAGTGTATCTGGACTGGAAGATGCCGACTATATTGATAAGGTCGACAATAGTGCACTGAAAAAACAGATTGGCTCGGTTGTGATCAATGAGGAAGTGGATCGTATCTATCTCGGTGTTCGAGATGAATTAGTCATTAATGATATTGCTCTGAAACGGCACATTCGGATTAGATCGGGGGGTAGTAAAACGGCCGTGGTCTGGAATCCATGGGCCAAGATCTCGGCAGAGATGGCAGATCTCCAGGACAATGATTACCGGAAGCTGCTCTGCGTCGAGACGACCAATGCAGCTACCGATGTGGTGGAAGTGTCACCCGGTAGAGAGTCTCGGTTAGTGGCAAACTATTCCATTGAGAGAACTTTATGTTGATTTACTCGCGATCTCAAGAGCAGATCAGGATACCTCTGCATTTCCGAAATATTTCTCAAGTTAAGTGAGACGATGCACCCTGGATTATCTAATTTTTAGAGCTAATCACTAGATAAAACTTATGCCTAAAACTAAATTTTCCATCTTATTATTTTTAATGATTTATTCATTCCATGCAAATGCAGACGGCATGGCCTATTTACTCAACTCGACACCAAACCAAAGAGCTGAATCGCAAACGCGCTTCATGAAAAACAAGCTTGGATTGTCAGATGAAAAAGTGAACGAGATTCGAGCCATCAATCTACAGTTTGCTGAAAAAGCAGAACCTATTCTCAAAGGCTCAAGCATCAGCTTTGTAAAAATGAATGACATGCAAAATATTCAAAAACAAAAAGATGCAGCACTACATCATGTTCTTACCGAGCAACAATTCCAGCTTTATTCAAATTCTAAAGATGAATTAAAAGATGCGTTAAAAGCAGATCTCACCCATTAAAGATGGGTAATATAAAAATGATAAGAATAATGACGTTATTGATTGTTTCGCTCCTGTCAGTCGGTTGTGCAAAAATCAACACCACAAGGCATTAAAGAAATCTTAAGTTTTTCAGCTACGCTGACAGCGGCAATATGCCGGGCGCAGCTGTGATGGGGCCCCAGCGTTGCAACAGGGGTTGGTACAGCAGTAATAGTGGGCGTCAATGTAGCCAACTGCCACCACCTATAAATAAAATTCGGCCAATCAGGCATCAGCACTAGCCGATAAAATCTCTGAAGTATTACAAAAATACTTCCAGAAACAAGGATGGATAAAATGATAACGCCTCAAAATAAATACCTGACAGAAGGCGGATTCAACTCTGAAGTGCAACTTTTGTAAGTGAATTTAGGTGGTGAGCTGCGTTAATATCGGAGCCACTTAAACGCTCCA
>CAILAO010000477.1 GCA_903832105.1 uncultured Pseudomonadota bacterium
ACCTCGGCAGAAAACGCCGCCAAAGAATCCGGCAAAAAAGACAACATTTTTGATGTGCGTTTAGTGAACATTCTTAAAAACCTCGCCTTGGAAATAATTCCAGCAAACGTTCCAGAGACATCACTCAAACTTTGTTCCATCGAGAAAATGTCAACCTATACCCCTCCGACAAATGCATTTGCAATCACTCATGGCTGGCATTCCGTAGGAGGCGGATTTTCGCTCGGACTTGACGTATCAAAAAAGACTGCCGCCTATATCATTCGAAAGATGAAGGGCGTGGAAGAAAAAGACCTCCACCCCGAAGTTTTGAACGACTCGCTTGGAGAAATGCTAAATCAAATTGAGAGTAACTTTAGACGCAGCTCTGAAAAGTACAGCTATAGCTATCCAAACGTTTTTCATGGCAATTTTAGCAGTCTTCGCGAAATGACCATCCTGAATAAAAGCCAAGGATCATACGCCCGCTTAAACTTTGAACTCGATGGCTATCCACTCTCCGCTATCTTGGGACTAGAATGGAGTCCAGCCGACGAAGTTTATGATCTCTTTGACTTTTTTATGACTACGCCCAAGCTTGAACTACGAAAAAATACACTTCTCGAAGGCGTCACAGAACCATCGCAGGGCACCGCCTCTCCCCCTCAAGACGACCCCACGAAAAAGTCCGCATAAAAATTGCACACAAGATCCCGATTGAGCAAGGAATTCGCAGCAGCAAAGCGTTCATGAATTCGTTTACATCCTAAAAATTTTTTGTTACCTTGAACGTCCATTGTTAGTGTTCCATACTTTTGCATTTGGGAAGCACCCATAGGAGGAAAAAGAATGTCTAATGCAACCGAAATGTTCATGAAACATGTTACCACCAAGCACCCGAATCAACCTGAGTTCCATCAGGCGGTACGGGAAGTCGTCGAAACGATCATGCCAATCGTTGAACAAAACCCAACCTACAAAAAAGCCAAGATTCTCGAGAGAATCGTAGAACCAGAGCGCACCATTATATTCCGCGTTCCATGGCTTGATGACCGCGGCGAAGTTCAACTCAACACCGGCTACAGGGTTGAAATGAACAGCGCGATCGGTCCTTACAAGGGCGGTCTTCGCTTCCATCCAAGCGTGAACCTCAGCGTTCTTAAGTTTCTCGCATTTGAACAAGTCTTCAAAAACAGCCTCACCACGCTTCCTATGGGCGGCGGCAAAGGCGGTTCAGACTTCGATCCCAAAGGCAAATCAGATAATGAAGTCATGCGTTTCTGCCAATCATTTATGAATGAACTCTATCGCTATATCGGTGCCAACACTGACGTTCCAGCTGGTGATATCGGCGTCGGCGGCCGCGAAATTGGCTACCTATTTGGCCAATATAAGAAAATCACAAACGAGTTTACCGGCGTTCTCACCGGGAAAGGCCTTAGCTGGGGCGGATCTCTCGTTCGTCCAGAAGCAACTGGCTACGGTGCCACTTATTTCGCTCGCGAAATGCTCGCCACAAAAGGTGATAGCTTTAAAGGCAAGACAGTCACGGTATCTGGTTCAGGCAACGTGGCCCAATACACCGTGCAAAAAGTCACGCAACTCGGCGGCAAAGTCATTACCCTTTCTGATTCTGACGGTACCATCGTTGATCATGATGGCATCAATGAAGAGAAACTGCACTTTGTCATGGATCTCAAAAACGTTCGCCGCGGCCGTATCGTTGAGTACGTTTCGAAGTATCCGAAAGCCAAGTATCTCGAAGGTAAGCGTCCTTGGGGCGAGAAGTGCGACATTGCATTCCCAAGCGCCACACAAAACGAAATCAACGCCGAAGATGCCAACACACTCGTTAAAAACGGTTGCTATTGCGTTTCTGAAGGCGCCAATATGCCATCAACCCCAGAAGCAGTTCATGTATTCCTAGAGCACAAGATTCTCTACGGACCAGGCAAAGCTGCTAATGCCGGTGGCGTTTCCACATCCGGTCTCGAAATGGCCCAAAATGCTCTCCATATGAGCTGGACCAGAGAAGAAGTCGACAGCAAACTCGACGGCATCATGAAAGCCATCCATACCGCTTGCGTAAAGCACGGCAAAGACGGCAACTGGACCAACTACGTTAAGGGCGCCAACATCGCTGGCTTTATCAAAGTCGCCGATGCCATGGTCGACCAAGGCGTTGTTTAAGCAGAAAGCTGTATTTTTTAACAATACAATCTAAAAAAAGGCACGTCGTCGGACGTGCTTTTTTTTCCTTTCTTTTGTCTTTTATGCAAATTTCGCACTAATTTTTAATTGACACCGAAGTTTAGCCCTGTAAACTTACACCCGCTATAATGTTTTTCTTACCTCATGTGGCGTTACATTTTGCGTCCTACTACTTTCTCATTAGGAAAGGCTATCCAACATGAAAATCGGTGTTCCAAAGGAAGTTCATGAAGGGGAACGGCGAGTTGCCTTGGCTCCAGAGCATGTCAAGGAACTCTTAAAACTGGGTTACTCTAAAATCTTTATCGAATCAGGAGCAGGGGACCGCGCAAGCTTTTCGGACGATATGTTCCGTGAAGCTGGCGCTGAAATATGTTCCGATCCGAATAAAGTATGGAAGGAGTCGGATTTAGTTATTAAAATTCGTCCTCCAGAAATGAACCCCCAACTCAAAACGCATGAAGTCGATCTGCTTAAAACAGGCGGCGCCATGATCAGTTTTGTGTGGCCCTCCATTAATAAGGATTTGTTACCAAAATTGGCCGCTAAAAAGGTTGCCGTTCTCGCCATGGATATGGTGCCAAGAATTACTCGCGCCCAGAAGATGGACGCTTTAAGTTCTATGGCAAACATCGCGGGATACCGAGCTGTTATTGAAGCTGCAACTCAATTTGGAAGCTTTTTTACAGGACAAATGACCGCCGCAGGCAAAATTGCCCCCGCTAAAGTCCTGGTTATCGGCGCTGGGGTCGCAGGGCTTTCTGCGCTCGGAGCGGCACGCAGTCTTGGCGCGATCGTAAGGGCATTCGATACACGTCCAGAAGTTCGCGATCAAGTGAAAAGCATGGGCGCCGAATTCCTTGAAGTCAAGATCCAAGAAGACGGGGCCGGTGAAGGTGGTTATGCCAAAGTCATGAGTCCTGAATTCATCAAAGCTGAAATGGAACTTTTTGCGCAACAAGCAAAAGAAGTCGATATCATCATCACAACGGCCCTGATCCCGGGAAAGAAGGCCCCCACACTAATCACTGAAGAAATGGTGAAAAGTATGAAGCGCGGATCGGTCATCGTCGACCTTGCTTCCGAACAGGGTGGTAACTGCGAATTGACACAACCTGGCGTCGTCGCGGAGTTTCACGGTGTCAAGATTGTCGGTTTCACCGACCTTGCCAGCCGTCTTCCAACACAATCCAGTAAGCTCTATGGCACAAATGTTTGCCACCTTTTAAAACACATCAAAACAGAAAACAACTTATGGATTATCAACACCGAAGACGAAATTGTCAGAGGCTCTCTCGTCACTCACGATGGAGAAATCACATTCCCACCACCAAAACCAAAAGTAACAGCCGTTCCAAAACCAGCTCCCGCCAAAGCTGCTCCCCCACAGCAGAAGACCGCTTCCGGCGGACATGGTAAACATGGTCATTCGGGCGGAGGTGAGAATAAGTTCTCGTGGAAGCTGGCCGCTCTGATGGTGGCAGGTGCCATTCTTATCGCCATTGTCGGTCACTTTGCACCGAGGGAATTCTTGTCGCACTTGACCGTATTTGTTCTTGCTTGTTTCATAGGCTACATGGTGATCTGGAATGTAACACCAGCTCTTCATACTCCTCTTATGAGTGTCACCAACGCGATCAGCGGCATCATCGTCATCGGTGGTATGCTTCAAATCTCGGGACCGATCGATTCAGTTATGACCATTCTCGCAGCGCTCGCTGTTTTCCTTGCAACCATCAACGTTTCAGGTGGTTTCCTTGTGACACGGCGTATGCTGAAGATGTTTCGTAAGTGATGTGGTATCGATTCACGCTATAAGGAGAAAAAAATTATGTCATTCGGTTTATTGACGGTAGCTTATATTATCGCAGGTGTTTTATTCATTCTTAGTCTCGGTGGACTTTCGACTCAAGAGTCCGCTAAAAGAGGAAACTGGTACGGAATTCTAGGCATGGCGATCGCTATTATTGCGACAGCCTTAAGTTCTCAAGTAACGGGTTACGGCATTTTAGCCGCTTCTGTTCTTCCCGCTGCTCTTATTGGAGCTTTCGTTGCGGCTCGCGTTGCGATGACTGCAATGCCTCAACTCGTTGCCATGCTGCATAGTTTTGTCGGCATCGCGGCAGTCCTGGTCGGTTTTGTTAGCTTCATCGATCCCAACGCCAATCTCACAGGTGCTGCAAAAATTATCCATGAAGTCGAGATTTATATAGGCGTCTTCATCGGTGCCATAACATTCACGGGATCAATCGTTGCGTTCGGCAAATTGCAAGGCGTCGTTCGCAGCAAACCTTTGCTGTTGCCAGGCCGTCACCTCATGAACATTCTTATGATGGCCGCTGTGATTTTCTTTGGTTGGATGTTCTTTGCAGCTCCAACTATGGATCAGGGTATTTTACCACTCATGATCATGACGCTGATCGCCTTCGTCCTTGGCATCCATCTCGTTATGTCAATTGGCGGAGCTGACATGCCAGTCGTTGTTTCCATGCTTAACAGCTATTCTGGTTGGGCTGCGGCCGCAACGGGCTTTATGTTATCTAACGATCTACTGATCGTTACCGGTGCCCTTGTTGGAAGTAGCGGTGCCATCCTGAGTTACATCATGTGTAAAGCCATGGCGCGCTCCCTAATGAATGTGATCTTCGGCGGTTTCGGTGCTGCTCCCGCCCCAGGAAGCGCCTCCGCTAAGGCCGCCGCACCCGCAGGCGAAGTTCAGTCGATTACAGTGGACGAAACAGCCACCGTGCTAAAAGAAGCCCGCAGCGTCATCATCGTTCCAGGTTACGGCATGGCTGTTGCGCGCGCACAGCACCCAATTTGGGAAATAGCGAATCTTCTCAAACAAAACGGCGCTAATGTCCGTTTTGCCATCCATCCGGTTGCTGGTCGTCTTCCCGGTCACATGAACGTCCTTCTTGCAGAAGCCAACGTTCCTTATGATATCGTGCTTGAAATGGATGAGATCAACAAAGATTTCCCGGAAACAGATGTCGTGCTTATCGTTGGTGCCAACGATATCGTTAATCCAGGCGCTCTCGATGATCCCGCCAGTCCAATCTACGGCATGCCGGTTTTAGAAGTGTGGAAGTCGAAACTGACCATCGTTTCCAAACGAAGCATGGCCGCTGGATATGCTGGCGTCGATAATCCGCTGTTCTACAAAGAAAATACCAAAATGCTCTTTGGCGATGCGAAAGTCACCGTCGATAATGTTCTCGCGCAGCTGAGGAGATAGATCATTGAAAATGGGGTCAAGGGATTGACCCCTAAAAACCATGAAAAAAAAACCCCCTTTAAAACTCCAAACCACAACGCTCTGGGAATATCCTTCACAACACTACGGCAAGGACATGCAAGGTGATAAAGACTATAAAGGCGCGACGCCCTCTTATGTCATCTGGAACCTTCTTCAGCGTTATACGAGCGAGGGTGACATCGTCCTTGATCCTATGTGCGGCAGCGGTACGACAATCGACGTGTGTAAAGATCTTAAGCGAAAGGCTATGGGGTTTGATCTTGCGCCTTATCGTGACGATATCAAGCAAGCTGACGCACGTCATCTCCCCCTAAAAAAGGCTAGCGTTGATTTTGTTTTTGTTGATCCACCCTACTCGACTCATATTGACTATTCCGACGACTCCCGCTGCATCGGAAAGCTTAGTGCATCTGAACACGCCTACTACGATGCTATGGATCAAGTCATTGGTGAAATATTTCGCGTCTTAAAGGACGGTAGATACATGGCCCTATTTGTTTCCGACTCTTTTAGAAAAGGTCACCCTTTTCAAGCGATCGGATTTGGTCTTTTTAATTTGCTCACACGACGATTCAAATCGGTCGATATTGTGAGTGTTGTTCGTCATAACTACTCTCTTAAACTTTCGAACTGGCACCATGCTGCTGTCGAGGGCAATTTCTTTTTACGGGGCTTTAACTATCTTTTTATCATGAAAAAGGATGCCTCGTGACATCATCGACAAATCCATGTATCACATTAAAATCTGAGCGCCTTTCCGATCATCCCTGGCTTTATCACACGGCACTTAATAAACCCGACCACCCGATAAAAAGTGGTAGCGTGGTTGATATTATAAACCCCGAGGGCGCATGGCTTGCCCGTGGCTTTTATAACAACCATAGCCGAATTGCGGTTCGAGTTCTCACACGTAACAAACAAGAAAACATCGACGCCTCTTTTTTTAAAAAACGCATAGAAAACGCCATACACTTTCGTCACGATATGTTGCAGCTGCATCAATCAACCAATGCCTATCGTCTTGTACATTCTGAAGGAGATGATTTATCTGGTCTCGTGATTGACCGGTTAGACTCGATGATTGTTTTAGAGTTTTTTTCTCTCGGGATGTACCGATTTAGGGATTGTATCATCGAATGTCTGAAAGAATTTTTCCCACACGCTTCTTATTACTGGTTTGCCGAAAAGAAAGTTCAGAAGCAAGAGTCTTTCGATTGCACACCGCCTACTGCTCCATCTGCTATTACAGTTATTGAACATGGACTTTCTTTTCATGTCGAGCCTGGTCAAAGTCATAAAACAGGTTTTTATCTTGATCAACGAGATAACCGCCTTCTTTTAAGCCGATTTTGCAGGGGCAAAAGAGTTCTTGATATTTGCTCTTTTTCGGGAGGCTTTTCTGTTTATGCCAAAAAGTTGGGGGGAGCATCCGAAGTTCTCGGGCTTGACTTGGACGAAGCCGCAGTCTCTCTTTCAAAAGCTAATGCTGCGCTTAATCAAGTCACTTGCGATTTTATTCAAGCCGATATGTACGAATGGCTTGAAGCAGCCTCGAATAAAAAGGAAACTTTCGATGTCGTTATTCTTGATCCTCCTCGCCTTACAAAGGCGCGAGACGAGATGGATCATGTGTTAAAGCAATATGCTGCTATCAACCGTTTAGCTTTAAGCGTCACGGCACCTAACGGCATTTTATTAACCTGCTCTTGTACGGGACTTGTCCGCGAAGAGGATTTCCTTAAGGCCTTGCGTCGTGCGTCATTTCAAGCAGAACGCACAATTCAAATCTTTCATATTTCAGGTGCCGGCGCTGATCATCCGTTTCTCACCTCCGCACCAGAAGGTCGCTATTTAAAGACGGTCTGGTGCAGAGTTTTTTAAAAAATAAATTTTTATAACGCCATTTCGAAGGATGCCCCTAGGCCCTGGCTAGAAGTCGTATCACGCTTTTTGCCATTTTTCTCCGAGTAGTTTAGTATCTGAAGGTTATACTGCCACCCTAGACCAACCCCAAAAAAGAGGGGACTTGCACCTAGAAAAACCGAAGCGCTGAGAGAATCCTCGGGCATCGCTATGTGGTTAGGTGTGTTGAGACTATCTTCGGGCAACCTCGTATTGGCATAAGACCCAAGCTCTTCTTCAGTTGCCTTAAAGACATATTTTGCCCTTGCAGACATTCCGAGCTTCCAAAAAAGGTGAAGACCACTGACTCCAAGCACGTAATCTGTTCGACCTTTCCCCGTTTTTTCGTTGCGAGGAGGCTCTACACCCGCCTGATCAAGCACCATTACGTACTCATCTATAAGAGTAAAACCAGGTCCTGCATCGATATAAAAACTCAATATATCCGTAAATAGCCTTCCATGGAGCCAGTTATCATTCTCAATAAAGAAAGGTTCCGAAAACTGGTGACCAAACGCCTTTAAATAACGGTGCGTATAGTGCGAGGAAAACCATGGAAGAACCAGAAAGCCAAAATCGTTTTTTACCGTTAAACTCTGAATCGCTGTTTTTTCCTCATCGTCAAAAACCTTGCGCCCCCTTGATACGCCAAGAACGTGCCGATAGAAGCGAACATAACCATAAAGATCGACGCCTCCGGTTATCCGCTGATACTTTTGACTTGACGACTTCTCATCAGTCTGCCCTTTTAAGGTCGTAACACTTGTGATGTTACCCAGTGAAGCGGACGCCGACGGAGCGAAGAAAAGACCGGGATTACCCGGCACGATTGGAATTCCAAGCAAACCCGCCCCGAGTCCGCCTTCAAACGTCGTTGAATGAACACGGCCTATCTCAGAATCGTTTTCCTGATACTGAAAGCCAATAATTGGCATAATAAACCAATCAAATGCCGGCGGCGACCAATCAGGAAAAAACATACTGGCAACTTTTTCAGTCGCTTTTTCTGCAAGTTTATCCTTGGCTTTTTTATTTGCCTGATCTTTTTTGGGGGGAACGGGCGGCACTTTACTTGGTTCTTGGGAGTCTGAAGACTTTTTTGAAGGAGGTGATTTTTTAAATACCTTTTGGGATTGCGCTTTTGGTTTTGTCTCTTCCTGCGCGAAAGAGCGAACATTCCATTCACACACGAACGCCACTAAAAAAAACAACACCGTCAATAGCCTCATAGCAATACTCACTCTGTGATTAATACTTAACGGAATTTTCTAGAGCACACCTTTTTCTTTCAAACGCTTGACATCGTCGCTTGAATAGCCAATCTGCCCTAAAATCTCTTCTGTATGCGCAGAAAGACGTGGTGGAGGAGTTTCTACACCGCCGGGAGTCTTTTCAAATTTAGCCGTGAGATTAAAAATCTTAATCTCGCCAATATTCTCTTCACGAACCGTTTGTATCACATTACGATGGATAACTTGTGGAGCCTTAAGGGCCGCCTCCAGCCCAAGAATTTCGCCGGATGGGACTCCTCGTTTATTAAGAACCTCAACCCAATGCGCTGTAGGCTTTTCTTTAAGTTTCACTTCAAGAATCTTCGTCAACTCTTTTCGATTTTTCTTCCGCTGATCCCGCTTTTGAAACCTTTCGTCTGTCTTAAGCTCCGGGAGTCCCAATTCTTCCGTGACGGCTTCCCACTGTTCTTGCTTATTGGCAGCGATATTAACATATCCATCTTTCGTTAAAAATGTTCCCGAAGGAGCCGCTGTAAAATTGTCGTTGCCAAGAAGTTGCGGCTGTTCTCCACCAATCAGAAGATTCGCGGCAACCCAGCCCATAAGAGGCATGATGGAGTCGAGAAGGGCGATATCGATAAACTGCGCTTCGCCTGTTTTCTCACGATAATAAAGAGCACTCATAATGGCAAACGCAGCGTTAACTCCTCCGACCGTATCGCACACGGGAAAGCCCGCACGTAATGGGTTCAATCGCTCATCACCATTGACAGCCATCGTTCCGCTTAACCCCTGGATAATCTGATCATATGCTGGTTTAAGAGCATCTGGACCTGTTTGGCCGAAACCCGAAATCGCGCAATAGATGAGTTTAGGATTGACATCACATAACGATTTATATGAGAGCCCTAAGCGATCCATGACGCCGGGACGAAAGTTTTCGACCAGGACGTCAGCGGTCTTAACAAGCTTTTTAAAGATTTCACGAGCTTCGGGTTCTTTAAGATTAAGGGTCACAGATTTTTTATTGGCGTTCTGAGCTAGAAAACTCGTTCCCATAAGCTGATCATTCAGCTTCGGGACGTTGCCAAGTTTACGGGCAAGATCGCCGTCTTCAGGGTTTTCAATTTTAATGACCTCCGCACCCAAAAGCGCTAAGTGCATCGTTGCAAAAGGACCCGAGAGAACGTTGGTCATGTCGAGGATACGAACTTTGTCCAGCAGTTTTTTCGTTGTTTTCATAAGCCCTCACAAAAGAATTAAGAGTTAGCTGACCTATTCGCTTCAGGGATTTTCCCCGCTTTATAGATCATTCCTGGCATTTCACGGTTAAAAAAGTTCGCGATGTCTTGCGCGGTTTCAATCAACTTATCGAGGTTGACATCGCGCCTCCGCCCCATCCGTTGAAGCATATGAACAAAATCTTCGGTACAGACATTGCCACCAGCTATTTTAGCGAAAGGACACCCTCCGAGTCCTGATAATGACGACTCGAAATACTTAACGCCAACGTTCATTGCCGCGTAACAGTTCGCGATCCCTAAGCCATAAGTATTATGAAAATGACACGTACAATCGACGCTTTTATCCAAGGAAAAAATGGCGCCAAACATCTTTTCGACAAGGTCGGGAGTTGCGTGGCCTGCCGTATCAGCAAGGCTGATGTTTTTTAAGCCGGCTTCAAGAAAACGTCCAACAATTTTCAAAACACGTTCTTGCGGAACGAGGCCTTCATAACCACAACCGAATGCCGACTGAACAGACACTTGAACACGCTTCTTTGCTGCTATAGCGCTTTTCGCCATAGCAATGATACGATCCGTCGCTTCGGCGATCGGCATTCCTGTGTTTTTTTGGCTGTGCGTCTCACTTGCTGAAACGCCCATACAAAACATATCAACGCCACACGCGAATCCTCGTTCAAGACCTTTCTCATTCAAGACCAGACCCGACAAGATCACCCGTGCTTGCTTTCGGTCTGGTTTAGAAAATTCCGAGAAAAGCCGGTCCGTATCCGCCATCTGCGGAACCTTTGTCGGATGAACAAAAGAACCCACCTGAATGATATCAACTCCGGCGTTTATGGCCTGATCAATCCAAGCAACTTTTTTTTCAAATGGGACAGTTTGTTTTTCCATTTGAAGACCATCACGCATACCTACTTCGTGAATCACAATGTCTGATGTCATGATATGCCCCTTCATCCTCAGTTATGGGATTTTATATCAACATAAAGACGTCCGAACGACAAGAGGAATCGCAGGTAATTGCTTATGATAGATCGAAGAGCACACGTCTGAACTCCAGTCACTCTCGCGCATCTCGTATGCCGTCTTCTGCTTGAAAAGGGGGGGGGGGGGGGGGGGGGGGGGGGGGGGGGGGGGGGGGGGGGG
>CAILAO010000478.1 GCA_903832105.1 uncultured Pseudomonadota bacterium
CGGAAGACTATTACAAAAAAGTTCATAACGTCAATATGGTTCCCTTAATCTCATCGGTAGAGTGTTAGAATGTTACTACAGGTCAAAAAGAACTCGTTGCGCAGGAAGAACTGTTAATCTATACAGGAAGATAACATTTTTTGGAGGATGATTTATGAAGCAAAAGTTATGTTTACTCACAGTTCTGTCTTTTTTCGTCTCCGGATCTCTTTTTGCAGCCGGTGAAAACAAGGTCAAGTTTGATGTCAGCATGATTCATGCAACAACGATAGACAGCGAGACCAAGTACAAAGAAGAAACCACTAATATTGAAACGACCAAGAAGGATAAAGACTGGACTTTCGACACGTTTCCTGCCTTATTCGAGCTTGGCATCTACCATGATGGATTTGTTGTTGGCGGCAGCACGATGATGGTGAATTTCTTCAACGGAATTTTTCTTGCCGGTGGTAACTTCTACGTGGGATTGGTTCCTCGCAAAGGGGTTGAGTTTGGTCTTATTAGCACTGTAAAATATAACGGTTCCAATTCCGAAACCTCAACTTCAGGAACCGGAACCACAACAACGACATCATCGCAAACAACAACCAAGTCCTCTGACTCCAATCGCTATCTGGTTTTAGGCCCCTACACAAGAGTGGAGCTGGATGGAGGCAAGGTAGGTGTTGAGTTAGGTGGATCTCTCGGCTATATGATGTCAAGGGAAGAGAGCGGCAGCAGCTATAGTGATAGCCTTGAAACGAAGTCTGGTTATGCTCTTGGTCTTGACGTAAATATCGTTGTTCCGCTTAGAAAGGATCTTGAATATATCGGGGGCTTAGCCATCGACTATAAGACCTATACATCCGGAACCAAGAAGGAAGTTGACTATAGTTCCACAACCGGGGTCGGCACCGAAACAAAAGCTTCGCTTAAAAGTGGTACAGAGCAGGCATTTGTGATCAACCTTATGAAGTTTCGAATGAAATGGTGATGACGACTCGTGACATTGTGAGTGACGCCAAGATCGACGGTGCCGGCATTAAGCTTGAGGAAAGCTGGAAGAATCTCCTTCTTGATGAATTTAAGAAGCCTTACATGCTTCAGCTTAAGCAGTTTTTGTCGGAGGAGTATCGTCAAGGGAAAGTGATCTATCCCAAGGGGAATGAATACTTCGCGGCTCTTGATTTTACGCAATTCGAACAGGTAAAAATAGTGATCTTGGGCCAGGATCCTTATCATGGCCCAGGACAAGCCCATGGTCTATGTTTTTCCGTGCGGGAGGGCATCGCCCAACCCCCTTCTCTAATAAATATTTTTAAAGAACTCGAACGTGATCTTGGTGTTCCAAGGTCAAAGACTGGATACCTTGTTCCCTGGGCAAAACAAGGTGTTTTGCTTTTGAACGCCGTTCTCACAGTTGAGCAAAATTTAGCGGCCTCACATGGCAATCGAGGATGGGAACGCTTTACGGATCAGATTGTTGCGCTACTCAACGAAAAAAGAGAACACTTGGTCTTTATTCTTTGGGGTAGCTATGCCCAAGAGAAGGGTCAGTTCATAGATACCAAGAAACATCTTGTACTCAAAGCCCCCCATCCTTCGCCCCTTTCGGCGAGCCGAGGTTTCTTTGGCAGCCGCCCATTTTCACAAGCGAACGCCTACCTCGAGAGTAAGGGTTTCAGTGCTATCGATTGGCGGCTGGAACATTAGGGGCTGTACTGAATGGCACTGGGTTAAGACTAAAATCCTTGAAAGACTTAGACTTAATCATTGTCATAATCTTATTGACTTAAACGTGATCTCTTTCGGAAAACTTTTACTTGATCAGCCACACTTCGTCGTATCTCTCGTAGAAGTTTTAGCGAAAAAGCTCAAGCTTCAAG
>CAILAO010000479.1 GCA_903832105.1 uncultured Pseudomonadota bacterium
AGACGACAAAAAAGATGTCATTCTTGGTTGCATTATTAAGGAAGTTGAAGCCAAGGCCTTCGATAAATATAAAGTCACGATCATCGAAACAGAGGTTAACTCAAAGAACCTTCATAAATCCATCAAAGTCCAGGTGGATATGAAAACCAAGAAAAACTTAACGACTTTTGATTCCAAGGGAAAAGCCCTCAAACGTGGTCCCAGCGACGAACTTATTTCCAGGCCGATCAAGAGAGACAAAGAATATCTCCTGAGTATGGCAAAACTTAGTAAGTTTAACGTGATTTTTACGGGAAAACCAGCGAGTACTCCTTTGGTCAATGCACCTGATGGGGTTGATGTAACGTTTACCGGTCTTAGTTATTTTTCGAGAAAGGATCCGATTCAAGCAAAGCAAATTGTGAAGAATCTAGATACTCCAAATATTCTTTTCAAGGCTCCTTTCTATGTGAGAGGTGCGTCGATTATGAGCACCAGTTCGGTATTCTCACAAAAGATTCTTTTGAAGGCTTTCCCTAAGGGTATCGAGACGTCCATTGCAAATGAAGATAAGGTCGATGATTTTCTTCCTAAAAATAATGACAGTTGGAATTTTCGGATCGACTACGGACTCTACAAGGATGGCCGTTATCCGCTCCCAGAGGTTCGCGGGGGATCTGTGATCGAAAACTGCTCCGATATCCCCGGAGATTTTTCAGGGGATTTGGATGCCAAGCAGAGAAAACTTCTTGAAGCGATTTTTAAAAACGACAGTAAAATAAAGACCTTTACAGTGGACCGAGCATCTTATACGTCACTTCCAACATCGGCAGATCAGGGCTTCCCCACTCTTGCTCAGACTTGTCATTACGATACGGAAAATATCGGGATTTTTGTGCACATGGGGCAAAATCGGAATCTGAAGCTTCTATTCTCACCTAATGACAACGTTTTTTGTGGCGCAGTGGTTGCAGAAACCCTAAATATTGACATTACAAGTCCTGGTCAATATGCGCTTTTCGGCTACTTTGTCGTAGGGAGGATTAATATTTCGGCCCCTTCGGGGACAGAAATATACTTCTATAATCCATCCGATCAAAGAGATCCCGTGGTTCCCTTCCCTTCAGAAAGAGAGACGCAAGACTTACTCGCCATGCAGCTTAATAAACTTGGTTCGAACGTTATTAAAAATCTTTTCATTCCTATCGCTCGTAGCGAAGATACTCCGTATAGGCCCTATGCACCGAAAGAATTTCTTCAGTCTTGTGGTGGAGGGGTTTATGCCTTTAAAACGCAGTATCCGGCCATTCACGAAGAAGATGCTTTTAAATCAAAAGTCCTGACCAATCAGATCGATGCGATCTTTTTTATAGAAGATATCTTATGATATAGGTGATTTAGGTGATGCGGTTTTTACGGAAAAAACAGGGCGGCATGTCCCTTATAGAGATACTGGTTTCGGTCGGTTTGCTTGGAATCGTTGTCGGTACCCTTGCAACAGTCGTTGCAAAAAATAAGCAAGCGCAACGCGATCTCACCGATCGGCTTAAATCGAGACAGGTGATGGATCGTGCGATGTCGTCCATCATAAGTACGCCGGGGCATTTTCCCCCAGCAAAATATGAAGATATGATCATGACTTATGTTGGATGCTTTAACCGAGATGGCATGATCACACCAAACCAGAAAAATAGCCAAAAGGAATTTGTGGCCGTAGCGATCAAAGACCCATCCAAGCTACCAGATGAAAAGTCTGAAATTTGTTGGAATAACCTAGACGACCCAGCCTCCAAGGATCACGCCAAAAAGTCGCGGTTTGAGATTCATGTTACTCCTAACCCGAACAAGCCAGGAACCGCCATGGTTCGCGCATTTGTTCTCGACCCTAATAAATCCTCCAAAAGCGATGTGGTGAAAAGAAAAGAAGGCCAAAATACAAGTGGTAAAAAGTGGTTTTATGAGGTAGAAATTGAATTCGAATCATCGCTTTAATAAGTCGTTGCCGCGTTTCGTGACAACGACGTGTTGCGAGGAGCGGAGCGTCGTAGCAATCTCGGCATAACCCCCTAAAGTCACGGGATCCCGACGGATGCTATCGCAACCTCAACATGGGGGATTTTTTTATGCCAAGACGACCACTGTGGGTTATTGGGGCGACTATCTTTTTGGGGCTTTCTTGTCTTGCAGCAGTTTTATTTTTTACTCAATATAAAAATCCATCCGTTGCAGAACTTGTTTCTGTCGATGAGTATTATTCCTGTAGTTATTATCGCGACTTAAACACGGATTCAGTGCTTTGTCCTTCTAAGATCAGAGAAGATGAAGGGAAAAGTGTTCGACTGAGTGAGAAGGAGCAGCAGTCGATTTTCTCGCGAGTTTCTAGTCAGGCTTCTCTACGGAAGATCGATGTCATTTATCCCATCAAGGGATCATTCTTCCCGCCTGATATTGTCGCACCGACGGTCGTATGGTCTGATAGCGACTCAAAATCTTGGATGGTTCATATCCGGCTGAAAGAAACGAACAAAACATTCGCGTTTAAAACAAACGGCCGCTTTCATAAGAATGACTTTGACTATCGAGTTCCGGTTGTTCATGAGACACTTTTTGAACCCTCAAAATTTAGATCATGGAAAATTGAAGAAAACAATTGGGAAACCATCAAAAAAGGATCCAAGAAAGATGACGTGGTCATCACCGTCTATGGAGTACGTGATGAATATGACGAAGCAAAGATTTCTAATGCAACGTTACTCACGCAAGGAGAGGTGTCTTTCAAAACGGCACCCGTTCCTGTGGATGCCCCGATTTTCTACCGGGACGTCATGCTTGCCGTAACGAAAGATAACGGTAAAGATGTTCTTTTCACTAGAGGCAAGTTTTCTGGAATCAAGTGGCGTCTTCGAAATATCTCCAAAGAAGATAGCAAGATCGTCATGCAAAATCAAAAAGGCTGCGCTAATTGTCATGCCGCTTCGCGGGATGGAAAATGGCTTGGCTTTGAACTTGACACGGTAGCCTTTTTAGAAAAAGGGGATAAAAGCGGATATGGAATCATGCCGCTTACAAAAAATATCGTGTATGGGGAAAAAGACGTTATCAACTTTCGGCGATACACGCCCGATATTGCGACGGGAGGTTATTATCCAAGACCTTCTCCGGATGGTCGCTACGTTCTTGTGACTGGGGAAGATAGCGGCGAACATCTTTATTTCAATCTTCATCCTGAAAAGCCGTGCATGTTTACGTTCTATCTGATCGGCGGAAAGCTCATGGTTTGGGATCGCATAACTAAGGAGTATAAGCCCCTTAAAGGCGCCGACGATCCCAAGGCAGTTCAGCATGATTCAGACTGGAGTCCTGACGGCAAAACCATTGTCTTTGGAAGAGGCCCCCACAAAGATGCGAGGATTGCGCGATTCACGCCGCGTGATATTCCCGATTTCGCGCAGAATCGGGATCAGTGGGTCAAAGAATCGGTCGATAAAGATGACTTCCTCATGCAGTATGATCTCTATACGGTGCCTTTTAATGGGGGTGAAGGCGGCGAAGCAAAACCTTTACCAGGTGCCTCGAAAAACGGGAAGAGTAATTCCAATCCAAGATATTCTCCCGATGGTAAATGGATTGTATACACCCAAACTCATACTGGGATGCTGCTCCAGCCTGATAGCGAACTTTATATGATTTCTGCACAAGGAGGAGAGGCGCGTCGTTTAAATGCTAACACGAGATTTTTTAATTCGTGGCATAGTTGGTCGCCTAACGGACGATGGCTTGTGTTCGCGTCGAAAGCGTACAGCCTTTATACACAGATGATGCTGACGTATATTGATGAAAACGGCATTGATTATCCGCCTGTTATCGTTCCTAATTCGACTTCAAGCAATCGAGCGATCAATCTCCCGGAATTTTTTAATGTCAAGCAAGACGCCATTGAATCAATTGAAACCTTTGAGTATGCGTTTATGAAAGACTACGAAAAGGCTATGACGTTCATAGACGCGAAAAAGTGGGATAAGGCTGAGAAGGCTCTTCAAGAATCAAAGGAAAAAAGCTGGCAGTTTGCCGAGACGTTTCTTGCCTTAGGGTATGTCGCTCTGAAGCAGGGACAAAAGGATAAGGCGAGAGGTTACTTTGAGGATGCATTGATTCGAGATGATCATCTGTTTCAGACTTATTACAATCTTGGCATTTTAAATCTGGAAGAAAAAAGATTTGACGATGCTATTCGAAACTTCGAAGCCTTATTAAAGCAAAACCCGGATGAGTCCAACGGCTGGCATAATTTGGGTGTGGCTTATGCCGCCAAAGGTGAGCATTCTAAGGCAAAAGAAGCTTTTGAAAAAGCGTTGGCGAAAAGTCCAGATCGATCTGTGACTTATTATAACCTGGGTCTTCTTTTAAAGCGTGAAAACGAGCACGAAAAAGCAAAAGATGTGTTAACCAAAGCATTGACGATTGCGAAGAGTCAGAATGCATCGGATCTTTCGAGTCTAATCAGGAAAGCCATGTAGTTTTATATATCGGAGGTTACTTATGTTACGACGGATGAATATGGTGGTTATAGGTGTGGTGACTTGTCTTTGTGCGGCTGTAGGGATATTTTATTTCTCTTGGTATCAGGGTCAAGATTTGTCACTTAATCGGCTTTTGAAGGTTGGCCAGTATTATTCATGTACCTACTATGCAGACCTCACGGGCGGATCACCTCTTTGCCCTTCTAACACCATAAAAATTGAAGGAAAAAGTTTGAAACTCGAAGGTGAGGTTGAGAAGCGCGTCTTATCAAGTCTCACACCTAACACCGATCTAAAAAAGGTTGAGATTGCATACCCAATCCAGGGAGCACTTTTCCCGCCTGACATAGTCCCCCCTCTCATTGCTTGGCAAGATCAAAGTTCCAAGTCATGGATCGTTCATGTGGCACTTAAAGAGATTGGCGAAGAGCTTGTTTTTAGAACAGACGGCCTATTTAGCTTAGGCGAGATGGACTATAGGTCTCCAATATATTACGAACCTATGTTTGACCTTGAAAAATTCCGTGCATGGCGTTTCGACCAGAAAACGTGGGCTTTTGTTAAGGAAAACTCGAAGAAAGTCGAAGCCGTTCTCACAATTTATGGTTTAGCAGAACCTTTTGAAACAGCAATTTCCGATCGAAACAAGAACACGGCCCGAGGACAAGTATCCTTCAAAACGGCGGCAACACCTGTTGACGCACCCATTTTTTATCGCGATCTTGCCGTGGCGACAGTCAAAGACGAGAGCGGTAACAATGTCTTATTTTCGCGAGGCAAATTTACGGGAATCAAGTGGCGCCTTCGTGATATTTCGAAAGAAGAAGGCCCCGTTGTGATGCAAAACCAACCTGGTTGCGCCAACTGCCACGCGCTTTCTCGTGATGGCAAGTGGCTTAGTATGGAAATGGATACGGAGACTCTTTTAGCTGCTAAAGATAAGAGTGGCTATGGCATCATGCCGGTTCAAAAAGAGATCGTATTTTCTGAGAAGGACATTTTTCCGTTAAGCAGATTTAGTGATGGCCCAACAGGCGGCTTTCATCCCAGACCTTCTCCCGACGGCCGTTATGTCATCGTATCAGTGAGCGAAGGTCCACATGGACTTTATTTCAACATTCATCCGGAGAAACCAAATATTTTCACCTTTTATTTAACGCGGGGCATTCTTCTCGTCTATGACCGAGAAACCGGCGAGGGTAAGCCTTTGAAGGGTGCTGATGACCCTGACTATGTACAGCATGATGCTGACTGGAGTCCCGATGGGAAGACGGTCGTCTTCGGTCGAGCGTCTGTTCGCGATGCCAGATATCCTAAGCAGAAGGGGAAATCGATCGAAGACTTTGCGCATGATCGGGATCGATGGGACCAAGTTGCTGTCGATAAGGAAGACTTGGGAATAAAGTATGATCTTTATACCGTTCCTTTCAACGGTGGCAAAGGCGGCGAGGCTACGCCTCTTTTGGGTGCTTCAAAAAATGGGAAGAGCAACTCGTTTCCGCGTTTTTCGCCAGATGGAAAGTGGCTTGTCTATACGCAGACTGGGGTTGGCATGCTTCTGCAACCCGATAGTGAACTGTATATCGTTCCGGCCTCTGGTGGAGTGGCAAGAAGACTTAACGCAAACACGAAGTTTCTTAATTCCTGGCATAGTTGGGCACCAAATAGTCGATGGCTTGTCTTTGCATCAAAGGGTTTTAGCAACTACACGCAGGCATTGCTGACATATATCGATGAGAATGGGAACGACTCTCCGCCGATTATTGTTCCTAACACGACAGCTCGTAATCGAGCGGTCAACTTGCCGGAATTTTTCAACTTGGCGCCTGGTGCGGTAAAGTCCATAGAAACGTTTGAAACAGCGTTCATACATGACTATGACAGGGCGATCGAAGCTATAAATGATGAAAAGTGGGATAAAGCCGAAAAATATCTTCTGTCTTCAAAAGAAAAAAATTGGAAGTTTGGAGAAACGTTCCTGGCGTTTGGTTATGTTGCGCTTAAACAAGGAAAGAAAGAAGAAGCTAAAAAACATTTCGAAGATGTCCTCTTGAGGGATGAACAGATTTATCAGGCGCGATATAACCTGGGCCTTCTTAGTCTTGAGGGGGGGGATTTTGACGCTGCCGTTGGACAGTTTTCAGCCGTATTAAGGCAACATCCGTATGAGCCAAACGCGTGGCACAACCTGGGGGTGGCCTATGCCGCGAAAGGAAATGCGATCAAGGCAAAAGAGGCTTTTGAGAAGGCTCTTGCCTCAAATCCAGATCGCCCGTTGACTTATTACAATCTAGGTCTGCTCTTGAAAGGTCAAAAGGAAGAAGATAAAGCTAAAGACGTTCTTACGAAAGCCATGACAATCGCGAAGGCTATGAAGGCAGCGGAGCTACTTGAAACCATACGAAAGGCGTTTTAGTTTCGATGAGGCTGCAGGGTGACTTTTACGTCGAAGGCGACAAATCAATTTGTCATCGCCTCGCTTTGACGTCGCTTATTGCCTCGGGTTCCATAAGTCTGGAAAATTTTTCGACCTGTCAAGATGTAGCGTCGAGTCTTGAATCTGTTCGGCAATTGGGCGGAAAGTGGAAGACTGAAGCGGGAAAGCTGACTTTATTTGGGGCTGAAAGAAAAGTTGCGAGCGGCTCTCATCATATAAATTGCGGCAATTCAGGGACAACGACGCGTTTCTTAATGGGTCTTCTATCAGGGATTCCTGGGACGTTTACACTTGATGGCGATGATTCCCTTCGAAAACGTCCAATGGAAAGACTCGCCAAAGTTCTTCGTGAAATGGGCGCGGAGATTTTGTGCCACCATCATTGCTGCCCCGTTGTGATTAAGGGGAAGAGTTTATCGGGAATTGATCACACGCTGCAGGTAGCCAGTGCCCAGATGAAAAGCGCCCTGATACTTGCGGGATTACAGGCTGATGGCATGACGGCCATTACCGAAAAGGTTCCGTCGCGCGATCATACCGAGAGGCTCATAAAGCATCTTGGCGGAAGACTTTCTAAACAAGGCAGCCAGATAAATGTCGAGCGTTCTTCGCTCCATCTGGATGGATCTTTTTTTGTCCCTGGTGACGTTTCTTCTGCGGCTTTTTTCATAGGACTGGCAGCTTTACTATCTGGAAGCCACGTGACTGCAAAGAATGTCTTGATAAATCCCACTAGACTTGGATTTGTCGATGTTTTAAGGCGCGCGGGAGCCAGGCTTAACATTTCTCAAAAAAGCGACGCCATCGAACCCTATGGAGATATTGAATGTTGTTACCAAGGACCGTTACATTCTTTCGAAGTTTCTCCCGAGGAAGTCCCATTTCTAATCGACGAGATCCCCATACTTACTCTGGTTGCAACACAGGCAAAAGGAGTCTCCAGGTTTAGGGGGATCGAGGAGCTAAAATATAAGGAAACAGATCGCGCTGTTGGAATAAAAGAAGAGCTAAACAAAATGGGAGCGAAGATTTCTATCGAGGAAGATACGCTTGTAGTCTCGGGGCCAACCGAACTTAAGGCGCCGGCCGTTCTGGATAGTTATAAAGACCACAGATTGGCAATGGTCTTGCGGTTGGCGTCGGTTATGGTTGGGAACGATTTAAAATTCCCGAGAATAAAACATGAGAATATGGTAGCTATTTCCTACCCGAAGTTTTTTCAGACTTTTGAGGAGCTATTAAGATGAAAGTGTTTTGTATTCTTGGTGATGAACGTGTGCGCTATTCCAAGTCACCAGGTCTTCATAGTAAGATTATGAAGCAATATGGCATTGAGGCAATCTACGTCCCTTTTCCTGTAACCTCTGATCAGCTTGGTCAAGTATCTTCCGGGCTTAAAGCGCTCAATATTGCCGGAGCTAACGTCACGGTTCCCTATAAAGAGAAAATTATTCCGTATTTGGACGAAGTCTCTGAGGCGGCTCGCGAGATTGGTGCTGTGAATACGATCGTTCGATCAGGAGATAGATTGATTGGTGATAACACCGACTTTGGTGGTTTTATGGATTGCCTAAGAGACCTCCAGTGGGCCCCCGGAAAAGCTACAGTACTTGTAGTTGGAACTGGTGGAGTCGCAAAAGCTATTCTTCATGCCCTAAAAAAACTCAAGGTAAAGAGGATATTAGTCAGCGGGCGTAGTCTTGACAAGGTTCACGAGGTTTCGAAACGTTTTGGCGCCGAGGCCTATTCCTGGGATTCTTTATGCGGTCATACACTTGATCATAGCGGTGATAGTTATGATAAATTGGAAGAGATTGCGGTTGATTTACTGATTAATGCCACGTCGGTTTCAAGCTGTGCCGAGTCTCCTACGCTTAGGGATGACCTGCAACGTCTGCGCATCAAAAGATGCAAACATGTTTTTGATGTTAATTATGGGCGTTCAGAAAATCTTTGGATGGAATGGGCTCAAAAAGTCGGAGCCACGTCTATTGATGGTCTTTCGATGCTGGCTAATCAGGCGCAAAGGAGTTTTCTTCTTTGGACAGGTCTTGATGTCGAAAAGAATGAATTTAGGCGCATCCTTGAAAGTTTCCATTAATATGTCGAAGCATAATATATATCTCGTAGGATTCATGGGGTCAGGCAAATCGACGATTGGCCAACTCTTGGCCAAAGCCCTGGGGCGATCCTTTGTCGATTTGGATGACATGGTCGAACGTGAACGAAAACTCAGTGTTGCTGATATATTTGACAAGTTTGGGGAAGCAAGTTTTAGGCAGTTGGAAACCAACGCCTTGAGGACGGTTGGGAAGCGAGATTTTCTTGTCGTCGGAACAGGCGGGGGCATTCTGGAGAATCAAAAAAATCTCTTACTTATGAAGAAGACCGGACAAGTCGTTTTTCTCAGAACGAGTTTTAGGATATGTCTTGCCAGGATGCGAGGAGATCGCGCACATAGAAGACCTCTTCACGAGAAACTTAAAGAGCGTTTTCTTAAGAGACTTTTCACCAGAAGGCAGATCGCCTACGCCAAATCGGATATCGTGACTGAAACAGATCACTTAATGCCTTCGATGGTTGCCCGGGACCTTATGGCGAAGCTTGTTAAAAGTGACATCTTTTTTCAGGATATTAGCGGAAATAAGTCGTCGGTCGTTCTTTCTTGGAATTGTCCGGAGATATTGGGGTACCTTGCAAAGGCTTCAGGACGGCGCGTATTTTTACTCACCGATAAAAATGTCGCGAAATTTCATCTTGCCCGCTATTTAGAAGCTCTTCAAATGCCGGCCCATATGGTGATTTCGCCCGGGGAACAAGCAAAATCGATACGGGTTGCGGAAGGGATTTTTAAGAAACTGGCGGAAGAACGGTTTGAACGAGGCGAAGTTATCGTTTCCCTTGGTGGCGGGGTTATCACAGATCTTGGTGGATTTGTAGCAAGCGCCTATAAACGCGGGATGTGTCACATTCCAGTGGCAACAACCCTTGTGGGATGTGTTGACGCAGCGCTTGGGGGTAAAACGGCTCTCAATCTACAAGGCGCAAAAAATGTTCTTGGCTTTTTCAATTTGCCGCAAGCGGTTCTTCTCGATGTGGCAGCGTTGAGAACACTGAAAGACGTTCATTTTAAGGAAGGCATTATCGAAGCCCTGAAGACAGGACTTGTCGCCGATGCAAAACTTGTAGAATTTATCGAATGTCATCTTGAGCAGATCGTTAAAAGGGACCTTGTTCTTGTAAGTGAGGTGATCCTTGCTGCGGCTAAAGCTAAGATGAAGATTGTTGCGAAAGATTTTTTTGATGAAAATGTGCGGCATATTTTGAATTTTGGACATACTTATGGACACGCGCTTGAGGCTTATTGTCAAGGATCTAAGCAGAAGTCTGGTCGAAAAAAGTCAATCACTCACGGCAGCGCAGTTGGGGTCGGTATTCGTTTGGCGTTGGAAGTCTCATATAGGAGGGGTTTGCTAGAACGTGGAACGGCGGACCGTATCCATAGGATGTTGGATGTTTTAATAGACTTGGATGTGAAACTTCCATCCTTTAACGCTTTAAAGCCCATAATCACCCAAGACAAAAAAATGAAGTGTGGGCAGCTTGGTTATGTCCTTCTAAAGGGAGTTGGAAAACCGGTATACGTTTCCAACATGACTTTGAAGGAACTTTCTAGAAACGAAAAGTTTCTTTAGGGTGTGTACTGAATGGCACTGAGTTAACGTATACGTCCTCATAGACATAGACTTGAAACTTGAGACTTTACCGTGATCTCTTTCTTGAAACGTTGAGCTTTTTCGCTAAAACTTCTACGAGAAATACGTCGAAGCTGATCAAGTAAAAGTCTCCCGAAAGAGATCATGATTAGGCAACAAGATGAAGATAAAGATTAAGTCTAAGCGCTAGAAGAGTTTCAGGCTAATTGAGTACACTAGAAAAACAGCACCTCACTTCACAGGAACGACGTCAAAAACCTTGTTTCCCTTAAATGATAAACCATCCCAGCCAAATAAAACTTTTTGATCATCTTCTCCTTCGGGGGTAGGTGTTGGAGCATCTTCGATTTCGTCGATGACAACTTGCGAAAGAAGTTCCTCAGCGATTTCAACGGCCCTTTTCGTGTCCTGGATTGGTTCATTAAAGACGTATCCCTGGGTGTTAAGGTTCATGAGGACAATCGTTGGATAGGTAGGACTGTTCGGATCTTTTGTAAACTCTTTCCAGAGAGCTTCGTTGTTGTCACGAGCTGCAATTGCACCTGGTGCGTTTTCTTCAAGAAATGCCGTAACTTTTTTTGATGTCAGCTTAGAGGGGGTGTCCGTAAAAATGGTGATATGTGCAAAATCGGCGTCGAATCCTTCATCTTGAATCAAGGAGCTTATTGATAGAGCTTCCTCCTTAGAGGCTTCGTTTTTAATGCCAACAAATTGAAATGCGCCGGCCTTTTTCTTTGACTCAAGAAGGATGTCACATAACGTTTTTGTCTTCTTGTCCTGAATTACCGTCAAATCATTCCCCGCGATTGATTGGAATCCTTGGGCCGCCAAGAAAAGGCCTTCAGTGGAGCTGTTTGTCTTGCAAGGCTTTTGGGGAAGTGCGTCAGCGCCGTTTAACTCTCCTTCCGGAATGTTCGATGATCGAATTCTTTTTTTCTGTCCAGCGCACGCGCTGACAATAAAGAAAGCACTCATCAAAAAAGCCACTAACTTGATAGCGCTCAATTGAAAGCATCTTGAATGAGTAGTCTTCATAACTAGTTACCTCCTGTCGTGTTTTTCGAAGTAAACGAAATTGCTTGAGCTTCAACCAGGGCATTATTCGCATCGAGTCCTAGGAGGGTGAAGGAATCCCCATCTGTAAAAAGCATTGGGGCTTCGCTCTTGAAGATAACTCTACCTTGAATTGCCGGACTTTCGAGCTTCTTGAACGCAATGTCTTCGGTTAGCTTTTCTGAGCAAGTTTTTTTGTCAGCTTTGCAGAGGCGTACATCACTGACTAAGGATTGTCCTGCACTGACATAAACGCTAGCCGCACCAGTCGATCTTGGATCAGACAAAAGGGCAAATAGTTGGCGAGCTGGGTCTACAAACGTGACTTGGAAGAGAAGATCATCAAGAACAGCCTTCCCTGGATAGGCGCGATAGACGGGATTATGACCATTAGCGGCTGTGCCAACAGCTGCTTGATCAACGAGCTCTCGAATAGTCGCGGTTTCACGTTTGGTCTGTTTTAGCTTGGCCCAGGCTTCCCGTAGAGCTTTAGTAAAAGCTCCTCCTTCCTCAGCTCCTAAATCGGCTGAACTTTGAGTCTTTGTGGATGAGGCGACCACAAGGGCTTGCTCATAAAGTGCCTTATCATAACTGCCGGGAGCGTCTAGTTTTGTATCGAACGATTCCAGGACTTGATCGGCAACAAGTTCGGTGTATTCGTCTTCTGTCATAAGATCAAAGTTGCTCTTCTCAGCGTTTCCGTTTGGTGTACCGCCTGGGCCGGTTTCCGCGTCTGGCTCGGTGATGACGGGAGTTGCCCCGTCCACTAGATTACCGGCAAAGCAAATATCTATAAGCGCAATGAGACGTTTGAGAGGTTTCGAAGATCGAACTTCCTTAATTGATGAGGAAATCTCGCCAAACTTGAATAAGCCATCCTCTGCTGCAATGGATCCGTCATTTGCTCCGTGCCCAGAAAAATACCATATAAGTGAGTCCGCGTTGGCCGCATGCTCTTTTGTCATTTTTAAAATATCTGGCAGAGTGGCATTGTCTAACGTAAAGACTTTGAATCCGTACGGTTGATCGGAGTCTTCCAAAAGCTCTTTCATTTTCTTAATGTCAGTAGGCGGACCTTCGAGGCCCCCAGGGGCTGAAAACAAGAGAGCGACGTTATTTCCCGTGCGGTCGAAGGCTAGATCGGACAGTGAACTCGACGGGCTGCCAGGCTCACCGCAAGAAGTGATGTAGAGTCCAGCTATAACCCCAAAAAATCCCAGGATAAAATCTCTCTTGAAAGGCGAACTTTGCTTGAACCGATTGGGGACGGGTCCTCTTACCATACGTGATTCCTTTCTCTAACATGTTGAATCTATTTAATATGCTTTAGTTTTTCGGAAAATATTTCGTATTTCCCAAAATATCAATTGGACCCATCGGTCACTTGTGGTGAAAACTTAAGAAAATTTTCTATTCTTCTGATTTTAATGAGTTTTAGTGAGCATCTGTTGATGGTTGTCGTTTTGTGAGTGGCAAGTTGATCTCTTTTTCGAGATGGTGCAAAGAGTCACACTCTGATATACAAAGGAGCACTTTTAGG
The DNA here is from genome assembly GCA_903832105.1 of uncultured Pseudomonadota bacterium. Taxonomy (GTDB): domain Bacteria; phylum Bdellovibrionota_B; class Oligoflexia; order Oligoflexales; family CAILAO01; genus CAILAO01. The sequence continues at coordinate 13,246 of CAILAO010000479.1, forward strand.
AGACGTGTCAGTATGGGAGCAAGTGAAAAATTTTTTAATGCGCTGGCTGATATTATCGAGGCAATGCTCTTTGCAATATCCGCAAGCATTCTTTATCCGTTGAGGGTTTTCGGTGAGATTTTTTCCAGAAAACATATAGGGTTAGTTAGAATTCTCCTTCCCCATGGACAGCTTTCGAGTTTTCTTCGAGGGCTTTGCGAAATGAGATTTGCGCGGCTCGATGCTGCGATTATGGAATTTGAATGTATTGTTGGCGTCTTGGAGGGTGTTTTTACAAGCGAGAAGGCTATGAAAAAGGATTGCAGAAGACTTATAGCTGTCTTAGAGCAGCTTTATTCTCTTCTTGCCCGCTCCTACCTCGATGCTGGACACCTTGAAGATGCGATTCTTTTGGTGCTCCGTTCAAAAACGACGATCGGTTTAGACGCCTTGAAAGGGCTTCCAGAACTTAATACGAAGAGTGCGCAACTTTTTCGCGCGGCGATGCGAGCTGGAAAGCTCTTAGATGACGGCGCTTTTGCGACATTATTCGTTCAAACTGCTCAAGCGAGAGAATTAGAAAGATCTAAAAAGCAATATCGGAAGCTGCAAAAGCCTCTCGGAAGCAAACCGATTGCGGAGCCAGAGCAAAACATCAATTCAACTTCGACTGCCAAGATAATCCCGTTCCCCCTCAATTGATAGTTTTCAATGGATAGCCCTTTTGATATGGTACCCATGAGAAGTACATGGAGGAATGTAATTATGAAATATCGCAATGTGATTTCGCAAGTTTTATTAGTCGCATCGTTTGCTTTCTTAGGTGTTTCTACGGCATACAGTGCCTGTAATGTGGATCTTCCGCCGCAGTTTAATTTGAAGGAAGCTAAGCTCAAAATTTTCGAATATTTCGGCACCTATGAAGCGGAGTTTGATTTTCCGAATTTTCTTGAGTTTAATTGCACGATTAGTTTCCCCGATTCTAGTAACCAGGACTGGAAAATTGTGAGTTGGCAGCTTCCAGAGTCTTCCCCTATTCGTGTGATCTATCGCGAACGGGAGACGCAACGGACCACTCAAGAAGATGCCATGACTAAGTTCAGCATCAGTTTTGAGAAGAATAAGCGTGCGACGTACACTATTGAAAGAGCCAAAGTTCAAACATTTTTTGGTGGTATTAAATTTCTTCTCTCATCCGAGAAACCGCCGTCATATCAGCTATTGCGTGGTGCGCAAGTTGATCTGGCCCTAGGTAGTCTCGATATTGTGACCCAGTAACTTTTATGACTCCAAGAATTTTCTCTCGAACAGCTTGTCGGGATGACCTGGAAGTATTTATCAGTCGTCTCACGATCGATATGGTTGAAACTTACGGGAAATGTCGGCATATGGCCGATATGCGTGGCTTAGCTCTTCCCGAGCGTTCAGCCGTTGTCTCTATCATTAATAGTCTTGCTAACATTCTTTATCCCGGTTTTTATAGCCGCGAGGGTCTTGAGGACGGGAAAATTAAGCCATTTTATATTTCTGTTGTTCTTGATCAGTTGCTGCACCAGTTGACCGAACAAATCTCGTGTGCTTTATGTCATGATTCTGGGCGTTTGACTGATGAGACCGAAGGGATTGCTTTCGGAAAAGCAAAGAGTTTTTTAAAGCAGCTCCCCAAACTCGCTCTCTTGCTTGAGGAAGATGTTAAAGCTGCTTATGACGGAGATCCTGCCGCTAAAAGTTATCAGGAAATTGTTTTTTGCTATCCTGGGGTAGAGGCTGTTACGATTTATCGTATGGCGCACGAGCTCGTTCTCCTTGATGTTCCAATGGTTCCAAGGATGATGACGGAGTACGCCCATACCAGGACGGGTGTTGATATTCATCCTGGCGCAACGATCGGGCGCGGTTTTTTCATTGATCACGGGACCGGTGTTGTCATCGGAGAAACGTGCTTCATAGGCAATAGTGTTAAACTTTATCAGGGCGTAACACTTGGGGCGCTTAGTTTTCCTAAAGATGATCACGGTCAGATTGTTCGTGGCAAGAAGCGGCATCCGACGCTTGAAGACAATGTTGTTGTCTACGCCAACGCGACGATCTTGGGTGGCGACACGATTATCGGGAAAGATTCAATCGTCGGCTCCAACGTGTGGCTTACGCAAACCGTTCCGCCTTCAACATTAGTGACGCTGGAGAAACCTTCACTTCGGTTTAAAGGACCTGGCGACTCATTCATTCCTCCAGTGCCGACACAGAAGAAATAAATGTGGGTTAGTTTCCAGCCAACCCTCTATAGCACAAAGTAAACCCAAAAAATAAGCACTGTCACGAGAAAATTAAATCCGACCAAACGTAAAATTTGCCCATAGATTTGAAGAAGATCAGCTTTGAAGTATTCTTTGGTCACAACAAGACAAAGATGTGCTGGAGAAACCATCATCCCTAGAAAGCCCATGCTGTAAGCCAACACAACGTATGGCAACGAATGATCTGCGGGTATTAAGGAGAGAACAAGGGGAAAAGAGATCCCGACAAAACCAACTGCGAGCCCGATCACGGCGCCGGCAACAAACGGTACAAGGCCGATAATAATGCCTGTTGGAATGTGATAGGCGGTAAATTCTGATTTGAGTTGTTCGATGATGTTGGAGTCCTGCAGAATGCCCTTAAATACCATTATGAGCATAATCATTGAGAGCAGAGGCAGGACTTTTGCCCGGCGCACTGTCGTTTTAATTTGACTGCAAGAGATGTTTTTTTGCCATATCAGAAATAGTAAAGATGCCAAAACAGCGACGAAAAAGCTGAAATAGTTGCGAGATCGATATAAAGAAACTAATCCGCTAAGGTGTTCACCGGGGAAGATTGTGTGAATAACTTCGAGAAAAGCCAGGAGAAAAAGAAAAATAGCGACCAATAAGACGACAGGGAAAATCGGTTTAAAGAGTTCTATGTAACTTTTTTTGTGAGGTATCTTACTTGTTTTAGAGAAAGGTATCTTTGATAAAGTAAATAAAACCCCACCTATTATCGCCGCGAAAAAAAGTGGAAGCATGGCCGGGAGAAACTGCCATGCAGGGACCTTCATAAGGTGTAACGCCAAGATCATACCAGGATAAAGTGGCCACCAGTTTTCCCAGGCATGGCGGAACCAGTAGTTTACAACCATTTTTTGGACGGGCGTTGCCTTTTTTTGGGGATCGGAAGACGACAGTGCTTCTTCGACCATCGGTGCAGAAAAAAGGGCGCCTCCTGGCATGGGTAGAAGGCCGATAAGAGAGGGAAGTATAACAGCGATGATGCGTTTATCTGAAAAAACTTGCTCGAACGACCGGACAATTTGCTGCAACTGACCCGTGTCTTGAAGAATCGAACTTAAAATCAAAATAAGACATACGATCCCGTAAAGCCAGAGCGAATCAGATGCAAAAATGTGCTTGAGACCTGATGAGACGATCCAGGCTAGGTCTTTATCGCTCGAAAATCCTAGCAAGATGATTGCAGCGAGCAGCCCAATCTGAAGTGGAAAACGTCGGCTGAGTAAAAAAATGACGATGAACGCCGCGAGAATTTTTATAATGGCGGGCCAAAGCAGTATATCAATCATTAGTGCCTCGACCACTTAATTTTTGTCGCTCTCGTCCAGTCATTTTTCCCCTGACCAGATTTTGCTGAAAATCCAGCGAAGTCTAGTGATTGGTGTACTCAATTAGCTCAAAACCATTCTAGTGCTTAGACTTAGTCGTCGTCATCATCTTGCGGCCTAATCATGATCTCTTTCGGAG
>CAILAO010000480.1 GCA_903832105.1 uncultured Pseudomonadota bacterium
AAAATGTCTCATTTTCATGGGTAACTTTTTTTCTTGAGTAGTGTGAAACGCAGCAGGCTAACATCCAGGACCTGTATCTCCATCTTCAGCTGATGGTGCCCCATTAAACTGACGTAAACTCTTTTAAATGGGGATTCGTCATCTTGCCGGTGTCAGCACTGGTCCGGGAAATAGTCTGTTGCATTTTCATTGGTTGGAAAAGTAAAAAATACTGGACTAGTTGAACTTCCGCTTGGTTCAACGCTGGAACAATTTGTATTCAGTATTGGCGAAGGAACAGGAACTTCAAAAAAAGTGAAAGCCTCGAGATATTGGGAACTGAGGGGGGCATGACCGTTACGCCGAAAGACGTTATGGTTTTTGATAGGACCGGCGCATTAACTTATACCTTCGTCGACACAAGCAGCAAGTACGACTGCATATACAGCATGTTAACCGAGTACATTCGATGTATTGACGACAACCCGTTTAGTCTCAAAAATTTTTATCATCATGCAGGGAACGTTAATCTAATCGAACAAATATATCACCTTACAAAAAGTGATCCCGCGGCATCTTCCAAAAAAGTTCCTAATTTGACGTTCGATCGAGTCATTTTTGACGCGACCCAAAAACAATTTACTCCAAGGAGAGTCTATGAACAAGAAAGTACTTCATTTTGAGTATGTAAACTACAAGGGTGAGAAAGACGTTAGAGACATCATTCCTTTAAGAATCGAATTCGGGTGCAGCCCGCAGATGTCTGAACCTGATTGGCTGCTGTGGGGAGTGGACCTTAAAAAAAAAGCAGAACGGGCTTTCGTAATCAAACACATCGTCAAATTTATTGAATAGGAGTCAAAAATGAATGCGATCGACAGGCATTTTTGCGTTACAGTCTATGTTAAGCGTACAGAAGATAAAAAGTTTCTTATGATAAAGCATAAAAAACTTCACAAGTGGCTTCCCCCTGGCGGACATATCGATGACAACGAAACTCCCGATGCCGCCGCTCTTAGGGAAACATTCGAAGAAACAGGACTTCATGTCGAATTGGTCGGAGAAAAACCTCCAGTAGAAGGCGGTTTAATAAGGCCTTGGGGAATTCAGGTTAACGTTATTAAACTGTATCAAGAAGAACACATAGACCTTATCTACCTAGCATTTCCACTCCCAGACCAAACGGTGCAAAAAAACGTCTCCGAAACAGATGGGATCGGTTGGTTTTCAAAAGATGCTATTCTTGACCCTCAATTTAATACATTTCCATCAATTAAAACATGGGTTTCTCGTTTTTTTGAATAAAGGAACTTTTTATGACACCGCTTCGCGAACTCTGTATTTATCTCCCATCTCTTATGACGCGCTATTCCATCCAAGTTATGCTCATAGCATTACCATGGATATTGCAGACGAAAAATATTTCTCTTAGCGAAATTTCTCTGACACTTGGAAGTTTTTATTGCGGTTCACTTATCACGGGCATTTTTGCAACCAAGATTATACGTGGAAGATCCATCGATTCTATACTAAGACTATGCATTGCTTTGCAGGCTATCGTCAGTGCTGGCTGCTTTTTTACAAGCAATCTTCAATTGCTTTTCATCTTGCGATTTTTTCAAGGTGCTTTTTTAGGACTTTTAAGACCTGTTAATCAAATTTGGCTCATTGAACTTAAAAGTGAGAGAGATCCGTCAAAAACAGCGCAAGTCGCCACATACAGTCAAGTTCTTATTGCTCTCGGTATGGCCCTCGGAGGCTATTTTGGAGCTCTTTCGGGACGTTTTTCCTCATCGGCATTCGAAGCAATCGTTTTTGCCGTGGCCATATCGATTCTTCCGGCCATTTTTGTTTTATGTTTCACTCCCCGCCTCAAAAATGTTGATCAATATCGAGAGCAGTCACAGTCGTCTTCTGAACCAATGATTTCTGTTTTATTGACACGTCCTGCGTTACTTGATGCCGTTTTTGCCTATGCCCTTAGTCTTACGGTTTTTAAAATATGGATTATGGTTTTCCCTTTCTGGATCAGGCAGTCATTAGCCATTTTTTCCTACGGAGACTTACATGGTAAAAATATTGAATATTTTCTGGGGACGATCTTTCTCATCCATCCACTAAGCTTTTCAGCCGCACAGTGGTTTTTTGGGAAGAGTACACCAAGAATGCCAAAGTCTTCGAATTATAATCTACTCATTCTGGTGTGCGCTGTTTTTGCGCAAGCCTTTTTTACCTGGGCTTCCATTTTTCTCGGCAATATTTGGTTAAGTGGATTTTTCATAATCTTAGGAGGCGGCATTATTTCTGCCGCAATTTATCCTTCGTTAATGTGTACGGTGATGAGAGAATTAGAATCCCATTCATCCCATCTAAAACGTTCCATGATGGTTATTCTTTCAGTTTCTGCAGATATAGGTCAGCTTCTAGGAAGCCTTTTTCTGATCTTTCCTCAGTGGTTCAATATAAGGATGGAGGCGATGCTATATCCAGTTACGATCCTTATCTTCTGGTTTTTGATACGACTTGCTTTTAGGCGAGTCTTATGGAGAAGAATCAAACTAGCTGCAACCAATCGATTTTTTCTGTCATCTTGCATCGACCGGCGGGATCATATACACGTCACAAATGCCATATTTAATAGCGTTTTATCACACTTATGGCCACAATCGAAGTCGAACTCGCCAAAAGCAGGTCAGAACTGGAAGGTGCAAAGAGTACCTGTTCCCCGCAATTTTCAGAAGCTGTCGATCAGATGATGGCCCACATCAATGTTTGGCTCGATCCGCTGTAACAACCCAGAAAATACGTCGCCGAAGCCACCAATAAAAGATCTCTTCTTTTTGGAGCGCTCCATGAAGGTATAGAAATCGACCTAGAGAAACGTTACGCGCAGCTAGTTCAGAGACAGTTAATAAATCTTAGAAATGATCTGTCAAAAAACTGAAAAACAGATTGAAGGTATCAAAGAGGATCTGATGACAATTAAGGAAATGAGACCGGGATCGCTGACGCTACAAACGAGGAAAAAGAAAGATGTGTACAAATCATACTGGCACCTAAGCTATACACATCAAGGGAAAAACAATCCCTCACAGTCAGTTTCTCAACAGTTAGAGTCAATACAGGCCACACTATTTCGCTGTTGCTCATTTTGTCCCTCCTTAGCGGAGTTCGTCTGACACCGAAAAGTTACAAGCAGAACTTTAAACCGGGATTTTGCATTTAAGATCGTAGCGAGAAGACCAAAAACAGCACCGACAAGGCTTGCGAAGAAAATGGCCTGGAATAGTATTATACATACAGACCAGGCCATTATCTGAGCGTAACCCAGGCGGTGCGTCGGTTTTGGGCTTCGCAGTAGATCTTAAATGCAAAATCCCGGTTAAATGTCGGTTCTAGGACTCAACATGACACCCGTAAATCAACTGCCGGTCGCAGGACTAAGAGGTTGGAAAGTGGTGAAACATAAAAGTTAAGCCGGATGTTTTTTTGCTTGAACTCTCTTTGCGAGGGGTCTTTCTCCAGGCTTTTTATTCGCGTCGTGATGAATAGCTTCCTCGTAGGGAAGTGACTTAATGCCGATTTCGCGCGCCATTTGGATGAGTACCATTTGAGATCGTAGCGGCAGTTCTTGGACCGCGGGCCGACGTAACACGTAGGTTCCGTCTGATTGTAATACGCGGGCCTTGATGTTATCGCGCCAATAGACGTTTAAAATACTTTTAATAATACGATCTTTCAGTGGTTCACTCTCGATTGGGAAAACAAGCTCGATTCTTCGATCCATATTACGTGGCATCAAATCAGCACTACCAAGATACACTTCGCGGAGTCCGCCAGCCTGAAAGAAGAAGATGCGGCTATGTTCAAGAAATCGATCAATAATCGAAATCACCTGAATATTATCGCTCACGCCCTTAATGCCAGGTCTTAAACAACATATGCCTCGCACGATGAGTTGAATCTTAACCCCGGCCTGAGATGCTTGATAGAGCTTTTTAATGATTTCTTTATCTGTTAAACCGTTCATTTTTGCCACGATGAGTCCTGAACCGTGCTTTTTCTGGCATTCAATTTCTCTATCGATCAGCCTTAGTATTGCAACCTTTAACCCGATCGGGGCGATAAAAATCTTTGAAAACTCCGGAACCATGCCTTTCTTGGCAAGACGCTTTTCCCCGGTTAAAATATTAAATCCCGTCAAAAGATTAAACAGAGCCGAAATATCTCTCCCAAAATCATCGCGTGCAGTGAAGAGTCCGATATCGGTGTATAGTTTTGCAGTCGTCGCGTTATAATTACCAGTTGACAGATGGACGTAAGTTTTAAGACCCAGTTTTTCGCGACGAACGATCAATGTTGCTTTTCCGTGCGTTTTAAGACCAATAAAGCCGAAAACGACGTTTACGCCTGCTCTTTCAAGACGCCGTGCCCAGATGATGTTGTTTTTCTCGTCGAATCGCGCTTTAAGTTCAACAACTGCGGTGACTTGTTTTCCGTTTTCAGCAGCCGCAATAAGTGCCTCAATAATAGGCGAATCACCTGAAACGCGATACAAAGTCTGCTTAATAGCGAGGACATCTTTGTCAAAAGCGGCGGAATTTAAAAGTTCAACAACGGCATAAAAACTTTCGTAAGGATGATGTATCAGCATGTCAGCCTCCGATATCAACTTAAAAATATCGGTGCTTCCCGCCATCTCACGCGGGAGTCTTGGGTTGAACGGGGACTCTTTAAGATGGTCGAGTGGAAGTTGATAAAGTGCCATTAAGCTGCATACGTTGAGGGGGAGTGGTACCTTATAGATGTCTTGATCAGCGAGTAAAAGTGCAGCTTTCAATTTTTGAATTGCGGATTCCGGCAGCTCCGGATCGATCTCAAGCCTCACAACTTCGTGGAATTCGCGGCTTGTTAGTTCTTTTTGGATCGTCTTTAGAAGGTCGACGACTTGGTTCTCAAGGAAAGTGTAGTCAAGATTTCTCGTGACTCTTAAATAATGGACCTGTTCGATTTCAAAACCGAGAAAAAGCTTTCCAAGGTGTTCTTTAACAAGATCCTCAAGAAAAACATAAAGATGTTCTCCCGGTTTCCCTTTGATCGGAATGAGCCGCGGCAGGATTTCAGGAAGCTCAACAAAACCGATGGTTAGTGGTGCTTTGGATGAGGTTCCCTCTTGCGACTCAAGAGGGCAATTAAAGGTCACAAGAAGGTAAAGTGCAAGATTTGATAAAACCGGAAAGGGATGTGTTGGGTCGCACGCAAGCGGTGTGAGCACTGAAAAGATTTCATCTTGGAAATACTTGGCTAACGCCGCCTTCTGAACATCAGATAGCTGCGAAAATTTTCGGATATGAACTCCGTGCTTTTCGAGTTCAGGAAGCACTGATTGGTGAAGGTAGCGGTGTTGTTTATTCACGAATTCTTCAGTGCGTTTTCTTAAAGACGCTAAAACATCATTGCACGGCATTTCATCGGGTGAGTCGCTGACATCAAAACCCTCCGTGACCATTTTTTTTAATCCCGCAACACGCACCATAAAAAATTCATCGAGATTAGACGAAAAAATTGAAAGGAACTTAACACGCTCCAGGAGAGGAGTGTCTTGCGCAAAAGCCTCGTCAAGAACGCGCGCATTAAACTCAAGCCAACTAAGCTCGCGGTTCAAGTAAAACTCATTTTTATTGAGGTCTATGGGGTGATCTTGGGTACTTGGCTTTTGCATTTTGCAAGGTCCTTTATTGGTTATGCTTTATAAGTCGCCTAATTTGCCATGCTTCCCCCATTTTACCAGATTGTTTTAAATCAAAAATCAAATCTTCAAAGGGTTGCTTTAAAGCTCCGTCTAAGGCTGCGATCCGCAGGTCATGGACGGCAAGTTTTATCTCACCGGAAAAAAGTAAAAACTTACCTCGATTAAACCTAAGAGTCGCGTTGTTCGGATCAACGGCAATGGCTTGTGAGTAATATTGATAGGCTTGAATTGCATCGCTACTATCGTAGTCAGCTTTGTCACCAGCCTTAAGCAAAATGGAGGCTTTTTCTTCCGCGACACCGGTCAGTCTTTGGACAATAAACCGTTCTGATGTTCCCAGCGCCATGCCGATCAGAGACACACCACCAAGCAACACAATAAGCGTGATGCCAATATATTTTTTGCCAACGCGAAGACGATTCGGCCTAATGTTGATCATTGCCATCGTCAGAATAACGCCAGCAGCAAGCCCCCCAAGGTGTGCGGCGTTATCAATACCTGGAATTAAAAACCCAAAAGCGATATTGAGCAAAACCATTCCGAAGTAAACTCCTCGCGGCGATTTACGGCCAGTGATTTCGGAAAAGCGCTGACCAATGGCGCGTTCAAGATAGTAGCCGGAGCCGAGAAGACCAAACAGGGCACCTGAGGCCCCAGCGCTTACGGCAACGGTAAAAATAGAACTTGCGATGTTACCCATAATGCCCGAAAGGAGGTAAATTAAAAGGAACCAAGCCGTTCCTAAGACACATTCCAACTGATACCCGATGACATAAAGGGCAAAGCTATTAAAAAGAAAGTGCATGATGCCAATATGGACAAAAACAGGAGTCACAAAGCGCCAGAGTTCTTTATTAGCAAGCCCAACGGGATCTTTTGCGCCAAACTGAAGGAGAACATGTTGATCTGGAAGCCAAATAGAGTAACTTAAATAAGACATCGCAAGAAAGATGATCGCGTTTATGATTAAAAGCCGTCCTGTCCATGTCCCAATATAAAACTTAAGCCCCCCCGGCGGCATGATTGCC
>CAILAO010000481.1 GCA_903832105.1 uncultured Pseudomonadota bacterium
AGCAAGGAAGACGTCTTTAAAGAAGGCAAAAAGAAAGTATCTTCAAACAGAGAATGGCAAGGAGAAAAATCGTTGGGCACAGAAAAAGTTTAGGTTTTTTAAAAAAAGCGTAAGGTATCAGTCTTCCCAAGGGCGAAAGAAAGTAATATCTCGATCTTCGACGAGTTACATAGAAGAGTCGACTTCTTCTCAAAATCAAAAACCCAGACCGAAGGGTGGTGAAGCGGACACTTCCGAATCTGCGCCTCCGAAAAAGATCGGATGCTGCGTCGTATGCGGAAAGTCCATTATCTATCTTCGTTCGGAAGAGGCCTTCCCAACTTTCGGTAAAAGAAGAAAGGAGACTTTGATCTATGACGTTATCGCCGGAAATACGAGCTGAGATCAGCCATTTATTTTACGCGAAACATTTATCAATGAATGCCATAGCTGAAACGCTGAGAATTCACCATGACAGTGTTAAAGCGGCACTCAATCCAAACAGGTTTTCACCTCTGAGAAAGGATGAAAAGCTTAGTTTGATAGAGCCGTACGTGGGAATGATCGATGATCTTTTAAAGGAGTACCCAAGACTTCGGTCCACGAGGATTCTGAAAATTATTAAGGAGAAGGGGTTTACCGGCGGGATTGACATCGTCCGTCGACGTGTCAAAAATCTTCGACGGGAGAGTCTGAGTCGGGCTTTTATTCCCGTCACGGTATATCCTGGGGAGCAGGGGCAGGTCGATTGGGCAAGTTTTGGAAAGATCCCGGTCGAGAATATGACTCGTAAGCTCTCCTGTTTTGTCATGGTCCTATCGTATTCGAGAGCCATCTTTGCGAGGTTTACTTTGGATCAGACAATGGAGAGCTTTCTTCGATCCCACGTCGAGGCATTTCGGTTCTTTGGGGGTAGTCCCGTGAGACTACTGTACGATAACCTGAAAAGTGTTGTTATCGACCGGTTTGGTAAGCACATTCATTTCAACCCGACGCACCTAGATTTTTCGGCTTTTTATCATTTTAAGCCGGAGGCCTGTAACCCAGCCTCTGGCTGGGAAAAAGGGCGCGTCGAAAGGGCTATTCGGTATATTCGAGATGGTTTTTTTGCCGGAAGATCTTTTAAGGATCTTGAGACCCTCAATCGGGACATGAGGGAATGGCTTAAGAAAGATTCTATGGAGCGTCCTTGGCCGGATGATAAGAGTAAGTCCGTTGGCGCTGTTTTTGAAGAAGAAAGACCAAAGCTCCTAGCGCTCCCAGAACACGATTTTTATTGCGACGCGGTCGTGGCTGTATGCGCGAGAAAATATCCTTATGTCAGATTTGATCTCAACGACTATTCGATTCCCTATGATCTTGTCGGAAAGCCTCTCACCCTTGTTTCATCGGAAAAGAAGGTGAAAATTTATGACGATAGGACAGAGGTCGCATGTCATGCAAGAAGCTGGGGTAAAGGTGTCAGAGTTAATCATGATTCTCATTTTGCGAGGGTTTTTGCGGAGAGTCCGAGGGCCAGAACCATGTCTTACCAAGAAAAGATCATCACTTTTATTCCAGAGGCCAGAGACTTTTTTGCTCTTCTTTCGAAATTCAATCTCCCCTTAGGATCAAATGTCAGGAGGCTTTACGATCTCGTCGAAAACTACGGTCCTGCGGATGTCGGCAAAGCCTTGAAAGAGGCGGTCAAAAACGAGATGCCGAGGGCATCAGCGGTCGCTCAGATTCTTTATCAAATGAAAGACAAAACAAAGGAAAGACCGGGTCTTCCTCTCAAACTGCCTGCAAGGATCGCGGAAATTACCATTCCAGAGCCGGACCTCGCTGGTTATGACTCGCTTAGAAGAGAAGGAGATTATCGCGATGATGAATGATGACTTAAGCAATGCACTGAGAAAATTAAAGTTTTTTTATCTTGCGGACCATCTGGAAGAGTTTCTTGGGGCCTGTATTAAAAAACATCTTCCCCCTGCCACAATGATTGATCTCATCGTAAAAAACGAGCTTGAAGATAAGACGAAGCGTTTCACAGACGCGAGACTTAAAGCTGCCAGGCTTGGAACCTATAAACCCCACGTGGAGTTTGATTGGGCGTGGCCTAAAAAGATCTCTCGTTCGCAGATTGAACAACTGTTTTCAATGAGTTTTCTCGAAACGAGGGAAAATATCGTCTTTGTGAGTACTGCGGGTCTTGGCAAAACGATGCTTTCAAAAAATCTTGCGCACAAGGCCGCTCTCATGGGGACAAGCTCGCTTTTTGTAGAAGCGGCCGAGATGCTAGCTGAGCTTGGCAGTCAAGAGACTCACCGTGGTTTCAAACTTAAACTCATGAAGTACACCAAGCCTACGCTTCTCGTCCTGGACGAGGTCGGTTACCTCTCTTATACGGCAAAGTCGGCAGATATCCTGTTTCAAGTCATTAACCAACGGTATGAAAAGTCGTCGACCATCGTTACAACCAACAAGGCCTTCAAAGATTGGGGGACCATGTTTCCCGGCGCTGGGTGCGTCACGGCCATGATCGACCGTTTGACTCACCACGCCGAGATTGTCCTCATCGAAGGGGAGTCGTACAGGAAATGGGAATCTGAAAATAAATCCAAAGTAAAAGCAAAGGAGAACATGAATCATGGAGCAAAAAATAGTCCCAATAAAGCAAACTAACAAAATCGAAGTCTTTGACAAATCATCCGGTAGCGAAATCGATCGGCTCATAGAGACTTTTTATTGTCTTTTCGACGATTATGAACCTCTTGGAGATAAAGATCGGAAATACTTTGCGACACTTATCGAAGAATTTGGAGGAACGATTGACATCGAGTATGAGATAAAACAATTCTATGCGTGGCTTCTCGATCGACCATCGGAGGGATCTACACCACTTCGGACACGCTTTAGAGCTTGGCTTAAAACCGCTGCAGCCTACAAAAAAAGAAAGCAAAAGAATGGGTGATCACGAAAATCATCTCGCAGCAGCTACCGGCTGCTGCTTGCTTTTTTAAACTGCGGCTGCACGCCTGATTTTCGCTATTTTCTCTAGCCTGCTAACATTTTGATGATGATTTTAGATTTTTTAAGGAAAACGGGAACAGAATTCTTGCAATTATGCACGCTAGCGAATACTAAAAAGGTTTTATTTTAAAACTTAAAATATAGGCTTACCGTGATGTTAGTCGGTTATATGAGAGTTTCTACCGAAGACCAAAATCTTGATTTGCAGCAGGATGCTCTCAAAGCTATAGGTTGTGAGAAAATATTTCAGGACAAAATAAGTGGAATAAAGGTCGACAGGCCAGGATTTGAAGAATGTTTGTCTTTTCTTCGTGATGGCCAAGACACTCTTGTCGTATGGCGGTTGGATCGTCTTGGTAGATCGCTGTCCCATCTTATAGAGGTCGTCAAAACTCTGGAAGCCAGACAGATCGGTTTTAGGAGCCTCCAAGAGAGTATTGATACCACCACCAGTGTTGGAAAGCTTGTATTTCACATATTTGGAGCAATTGCTGAGTTTGAAAAAGATTTGATTCGTGAGCGAACAATGGCGGGCCTAAAAGCAGCGAGGGCAAGAGGACGACTCGGAGGTAGACCCAAGAAACTAACTGCACAAAAGGAAAAAATGTTGGAAGTCTTATTGAGCGATCCTAGACTGACCATTAAGGAGATTAGTCAGCAGCTCGGTGTTTCAGCGTCGACTCTATATCATTACGAAAAGAAACCAACACGTGAGGAAAATTCTCCCTGAGGATTGATTTGCAGAAAACCACCGTTTATTGCAGAGCAAAGCATGGGCCTTAAAATGGAGTGTAATGGGTGGGTTTGATTTGTAAAAACTCATGGAAGAATCAAGTTGCAAAAACTTGACAGGCATTTGCTGTTTTTGTAAAAGCAACCTGGCTATAAATGAAGCGTGTGCCGAGGTTTGTTGGCCAAAATACGGGTTTAATCAAGTCGTAAGATTCTTGATTTGTAAGTAAATTTTGCCCACATGAGGTATGTAGTCGTAAATTATGGGAGCGTTTTGACCCCAATAGACCATCTCGATATTAAAGTCGTTCAGACCTTTTAAAGAAAGACTGGCCATGAGTAAGGAGGAGTTAGAATGTTTATTCTTGATACTTCCGCTGTAAGGGCGCTACCGAAGAATCTGCTCTCAGATGCTTGTATGAAACACCGAATCGCCATCTCACCAATTTCATTTTATGAGCTTCTTTGTCATTTGGACGAAACAGATGGTAAGAAAAACTTCGATAGGCAGCGAGGCCAGCTATTGAAATGCAGGAATATAGAAGTACTTCATGACCCCTTTGCATTTCACGCCATTAGCGTAGGGGCTGAACAGTTGATTAACCCAACTCGACTTGAAGAACCAACTGCTGTAACCCAGTTATTGGATTTACTCGAACAATCGAAAACTATTGACGAGTTCCTTGCTGCAAAATTGATGATGATGGATGGTTCCTTCGCCGTCTGTTCAGGGATATGTGACAACGCGAGGCATGTATTTGAGTATGAAGCAAATAGCTACCTGGCTTATGTATCAAAGCTAAGAAAGATAATTGAGGACACTGAACCTAATTCATCACTTGATAAGATAACAGACCTAGCGCTCTTTGAGATGATTTCGGCGGGAATCAGGCATCTTGCTCGTAGCTATGAGCAAGATGGCATCGCAACTAGCGACCTTACCTATAGAGTCTTTAATTCCATTTACATTAACTGCGGTTACAGAATAATTAGAACAATGGCTTACATCGATAGTCTAAGGGAATCCGGCGGGTCGGCGAAGCTGGATCCGAAC
>CAILAO010000482.1 GCA_903832105.1 uncultured Pseudomonadota bacterium
AGGTTCTGCGTAATGAGGTAACCCTCCTTTGCGGATTTGACCGCATTGGGTATTGAATCCTCGATTGAACTGATGCGTTCTGCTGACTCGGGGCTGAGGCGAAATTTCACATTCTTCTCCCAGGTCTTCCAGTCTTTCACCGGATGATCTACATATTCCGGCATGTATCCGGATCTTCTGCCTTTGAAGAAAAGCACGTATCTTCCGGCATGGTCCTGTATCACTTCGCATTCACCGCGATCCTCGATCTTCATCTCTTCGAATTTAGGGAAGAATTGAGATTCGCACCAGCCGAGTTGACCAAGATTGTGATTGCCAGGCGGGTCTAAATGAAAAAGCTCGTCAAACGGGACATCTTTTGGCATGCCTTCCTCCTTCTGCCATTTCTCCACAGTGTTCGCCATGAGCCAGAATTCGCGCCGATACAGTGGGGCACCTGGGACTTTCGCATATGCGGCCCGTAATTTTCTTGCAGCCGACACAATTTTTTCTTCCGGAAGCAAACCGTGTATTCCGTCCATGATTCTGCCTTTCATATAAAAATACTCCATAGTTGAAAATTTAAATTTGTCATGATTAAAATATTATTAGTGTATTTTATGCCCATTAAAAGAATTGTTGAATGGCAAAATCGGCAAATTGCATATATAATTCGGCATAATCAGTTGCTTCTGACAGGATAACAGGATTAACCGGATTTGTAAATAAACATGATAAAATCGAAAAAGTCGACAGGAAACAATGAATGTTCAAAGGCTCCGGGAACCGCCAGCATAAACGCCATGAATCTTTCATGCGTGTGGAAGGTCGATGAGGGGCCAGGGTATGACTGCAAATGGGACAGGAGCAAGCAACTTGAGCTTGTCGCCATAAGGACTCTTGAAGGCAATGGGAGGATATTCATAAGGGATATGGGCATTATTGAAATCCCTTCGCAATCTCTTCTTTTTGTGGAGATGAACAGAATCAGCCGTTATCACACTGTTGGGGAAAGATGGTATTTCTGGTGGTTTGAATTCACGGTGTCCGGACCGCTCCCTTTTCCTCTGCACTCATTGATGCATGTCAAGCAGGGGAATGGAGAAGAAAAGAAAATGCGTGAGATATTCCTGGATCTGCTACGTGAAAGCCGTAGGTTGAGGTGCAGGGCTTCCGCTCTTTTTACGAGCATGGTCTACAACTGGTCAAGTTTATGGGGGAGTGAAAAAAACCTAACACCCTCCCGTAAGACCGTTGAACGCGTGATAAGTCTGATTCACCAGAGGCTGCAGACTGGCTTTTCGATAAAGGAAATGTCGAAAGTCGCATGCATGAGTGAAAGGGGGTTCCGTCATATTTTCATTGCCGAAACTGGAATACCCCCGAAAAAATATTTTGACAAAATCCGCTTGGAGCAGGCACGCAACCTGTTCGAGCTCGGAATATATTCAGTTTCAGAAGTCGCGGACAGACTTGGTTATGCGAACCCGTTTCATCTGAGCAAGACGTTCAAGACACATTTTGGGATTGCGCCGTCAAAGGTTTCTGAAAAGGATTAAATAATGTGTTATGGCACTGTGG
>CAILAO010000483.1 GCA_903832105.1 uncultured Pseudomonadota bacterium
ATGCCGTGTCTTTTTGCATATTTAGTCCATGTCGTGATGATGTATTTTTTTATCACCTCTCTCCTAAACAAAAACTCCCGATTTAGGCAGCGAAAGTTGACGTGTATCAACGAATTGTCAGAAACTATGTAACTTCTTGGAATACTCGTCTACCGAAAATCTGGCAGATAGACTATATGAACGGGTTTCATGGATTGTTATGGGCATGTTAATTCTTTTGTCATTTTTATTGAGTGAGTTAACTATCCTGAGGGAGCTTATGCGACCGTAAGGATCTGTTATGTGATTTGTCAATCAAAAAATACACCCCTCCAATGCTTTTAACAAATGCCAAAAAATGCCGTCTTTTTTGTAAAAAATCAAAAAAACAATTCTGGCGAAAAACTGGAAAACCAGCATGAAATTGTTTTGAAGATAGCAACAAACGCCCCCTCCCTAGGATATGTACAGGATAAATTCGCTTTTTTTCTCTAAAAAAATAGCAAGACATTATAGCCTGTTACGAATCTTCATTGGAACTCCCTCAAGTTTTAAAATCTTCGTCCGATCTATTCATTATAGATGGCAGGGCGCGGGCTCCAAAAATATCTCTAAATATTAGCTGGTTACGTATAAAGGCTTAATTTTTCTGGGTTAAAAGGGGGGGGTCAAGTGAAAACAATATTATCAAGATTATTACAAGCGGCACTCTTTTTCTTGCTAGCTATCACTGTCTCATGCAAGAGCGCGGTGAAAAACGAACTTACAAAAAAGTCGGCGCTCGCAGCGGAAGATTCTGATCACGACGGTATCAACGACTATGAAGAGTTGAATTCGAAGCTCGATCCAGATGTGGCCAACCCTCTTCCCAAAATAACAACACGAGACGACGACAAGCCAGTTATCGGGCGCACCAATGCGCGAACATATCGCGTGACGCTTGACTCTTGCCTTAGCACGGAAGATAAATTTCTTATTTCACTCAGCTCTACTAAGCCAAGCGCAAACGACCCGCTTTTTGTCACCTGCTCGACTGAGGAAAACGCCTTCACTGAAACCTTAGACAATCCAGAAGAAAAAACGTACACCATTTATCTATGGCAAAAAATCGGTGAAACTGTAAGAGAAATTCCAGCGGAAGGCTCCATTGAATACGATGTGAGCGGACCAAGTGATGGCGTCCTTAGCTTAAATTCCTACATTAAAAATGCGGCTCTTCTCGACTACCTCGATCCAACTTCGCTCGATACGGTATCTGCGGCATTATTCCGCTACACGGAGTCTAAGTGTGATGAAAAAGAAGCAGGAACAGAAAATGGCGGGACCGAAATTACGATCGAAGCCCCAATGATTACCGATTCAACCGCTGCTGTTGAAACGTATTATTGTTATAAAGCCTTTTGGTATGATGACCTGGGAAATTTGTCCACTAAGGTTCTTAACGATGTAAAAGTTCCCTTCAAACCTGAGATTGCCGTCTATGATGATAATCTTGACGTCTTAAGTCGTACTAATGCCGCGTCGGTACGCGCTCTTCTTGATTCGTGCTATACCGATGGAACGTATGAGGTTCTTCTCTCAGCTTCCCCGGAACAGCCTGATCCTTCAAGTTCTGAATTCGGGCCATGCCCACTCCCCGGGTATGCCACGACGACGCTCACGGATCTCACAGAGGGCGAACATAAAGTATATCTATGGCAAAAAATTAATGGCGAGATAGCTTCCGCCTCGGTGGAAGGAACTGTCGTTTATGACGCAACAGCCCCCGTAGGTGGCGCACTTGCCTTAGATTCGACTGGTACGAATTCTGTAACGTTAGCGCACACCGCGCCGACATCTTCGGATTATACACAAGTTCTACTTCGTAGATACAATGGAACGACATGCGATGCCAAAACACCTCAAGACGAAGGCACTGATGTTGCAATGGAATCAGGCACTGCAACAAGCGTGACAGATGGTGGGCTCACGCAAGAAACCGACTATTGTTATAAAATCTTCTGGGCAGATGACCTGCAAAACTGGTCAACTGCGGTTGTTAACAACATCAGACTACTCCTAAAACCAAGCCTTGTGCTTTTTGATAATAATCTTTCTGTACAAGATCGCACGAATTCGACCACAGTACGAGCAACGATCGGCCAATGTATAGGTGGTGATCATGTGTTCCTGTCATCCAGCTATACCAAGCCTGCCGCTGATGATCCGGGATTTGTCTTATGCTCAACGGAAGAAATGGCAATATCAGGAACCCTCGATTCTGACGATGAGGGACTTCATACGATGCTTCTCTGGCACAGGGTCGACGGTGTCGTGCGGGAGGCGCTCGCAGCGCAAGCTCAAGTAACGTATGACGAAACAGCGCCCGCAGAGGCCGCTTTCACCTTTAATTCATACGTTGGAAATTCCGTCATTTTTAATCATACTGCACCGACGTCGACTGACTACACAGCGGTTGCGGTAAAGCGTTATGATGGCGCAGACTGCACATCAAAAACGTACGCTGATCCGGCGACTGGCATCACGGTAAGCTCATTAACCGCGGCCACAATTACGGATGCAACGCTCGCTACAGAGACAGACTACTGTTACCGGATCTTCTGGGCCGACGACCTCGAAAACAGGTCGTCCATTGCCATCAACAACATTCGGATCGTTCTTCCTGTGTCAGTGACGCTATATGACAACGATCTTTCTGTTCAAGGAAGAACCAATTCGACATCAGTGAGAGGTACCGCAAGTCAGTGCTTAGGCGGCGAAAAGATATTTCTCTCGTCAAGCGCTACCAAACCTTTAGCCGGTAATCCTGGGTTTGTAGACTGTACCACGGGGGACAAAGCGCTTTCGGGAACACTTGCCAGCTCGACAGAAGAGTCTCACACGATGTATCTGTGGCGTAAGATCGACGTGACTGTCGGTGAGGATCCTATAGCGCAATCTACGATAACTTATGATGCGACGGCTCCCTCCGGAGGCCTTTTTAGCTTTAGTTCTTATACCGTAAGTTCCGTGATTTTTAGCCATACCGCACCGACTTCTAGCGATTACACTGCTGTCGCTGTCAAGCGGTATAGTGGCGCAAATTGCGATGCAAAAACCTATACAGATCCAGCAACGGACATCACCGTAGCTTCAACAACGGCAGCATCAATTACGGATGACACGCTCACGACAGAAACCGATTATTGCTATCGCATTTTTTGGGCTGATGATCTCGAAAATAGGTCCTCTGTTGCTATCAATAATATTCGATTGGTTCATCCAATATCGATCACATTGTATGACAATGATCTTTCGGTTCAAGCAAGAACCAATTCGACAACGGTGAGAGGCACGGCTGATTACTGCATTGGAGGCGATCAAGTGCTTCTTTCTTCGAGCAACGTCAAGCCTGCCGCAGAGGCGGTAACCGTGGCTTGCTCTACGGGAGATAAAGCGCTCTCGGGGACACTTGATAGCTCGGCGGAAAGCTCCCACACCATGTATCTTTGGCATA
>CAILAO010000484.1 GCA_903832105.1 uncultured Pseudomonadota bacterium
CACGGCATCAAACGTGACCTCAGGAAGCGGCGTCGGGCTTTTTAAAGGAAAAGTCAGCGCTGATCTTCGGTTTTATAGTTTAAGTCCAGGTGCTGGTGTGACGGTTAATCTCGCGGGTGATGATGTGGTAATTGCGAGCACCATCACGCAATATACAGATGCGATGGCAAAAGCTGCTGCGGTAGCTGATTCGATCACAGATTCAGTCACAAGCGTAGCGCCAAGTCAAAATGCGGTGTTTGATGCCTTAGCTCTCAAATCACCAACCACCCATAATCATGAGGCCGCCTATGAACCTAAAGGTCTCTCCACTGATGTCGTAACGACGACAAAAATTCTTAACGATGCTGTAACATCAGCAAAGATCGCTTCTGGTGTTGATGCGACTAAGATCGGCGGCGGCGGTGTGGATAATACCGAGTTCGGATACCTTAACGGTGCGACAAGCGCGATCCAAACGCAGCTTGATGGAAAAGTCGTTGGCCCTGCTTCAGCCGCTGACAATGCCATTGCCAGGTTTGATGGGACGACTGGAAAAATTGTTAAAAATTCTGGTGTTGTGATTAACGATTTGGGGCATGTCGGGATTGGCACAACGGATCCACAATCCAAACTTGAGGTGGACACAACAGGAGGATGGGGCTTACACGTCAGTAGAAAAGAAGATGTGCCCCATGCCCCACATATTTTCTTTGATAAGAGCAGAGGAAACGCTGCAACACCGACAATTTCTCAGGACGGTGATGCCTTAGGTGATATCTTTTTCCGCGGTCATGATGGTACAGTTTTTAGAGACTCTGCCATGATAAGAGTGACAGTGGACGGCTCCCCTACAAACGGTGCGGACATGCCGAGCAAGATGGATTTTTATACTTCTTTAGATGGAGCGACTGTTCCAGATACTCCAGTGAAAAGAATGACGATTAAAAACAATGGCAACGTCGGCATCGGGACGGCGAGTCCGACGTCAAATTTGCACGTGTACGGTGTCAATTCGTTGATGGCAATAGATGGTCCTGCAGGAGGATATGCAATGATCGGGTTTCAAACTGCAGGGGTCAATAACTGGGTATTGAGAAGGGCTCCAAGCAGCGCCGATTTGCGCTTTTTTGATAGTAATAACGATCGCGTCACGTTCCAAAATGGCGGCAACGTCGGCATCGGGACAATTAATCCAGCACAGAAACTGTCAGTCGCGGGAACAGTGGAATCAATGAGTGGTGGATTCAAGTTTCCCGATGGGACTACCCAAACAACAGCATCGAGTGGAGGCATCGCCACATGTCCCACAGGGTTTTCTATGATAGGTACTGCTGGCAAGCGTGGTACTTTTTGTATTGATACCACTCAGCGAACGGCAGCTCTGTTTTATGCGGCTAAAACAACCTGCAACAATCTTTCTTTGAGCGAGGGCAAAGCAGTTTTATGTAGCCACGATGAATGGTTTGAAGCTTGTAATTCAGGTTTGCCCACAGGCATGACCGGGGATTGGGAGTGGGTGTCAGCGTGGACATTTGGATTTGGAGCCCATGTTGCGGGTAACACCGGATGCTCGGATCTTTACTACTACGACACTAACACGACACGAGGTTTTCGCTGCTGCGTCCGATAATAAAGGTGGCACTCCACTGGACGCCTTTAATTTACGTGTCCCATTGCCCTTACTTATTCGGCATTCTCTGAACCAAAAACCGTACCCTATCGATCTCCACTCCGTCCGGCGACAGTAATCTGAGCGAGTGAAATCCTCGCTTTAAACGCACGAGATCAAGATAGGGTTGATCCGAAGAAATGTTCTCTTGGTCAAGTTGCCATGTAAGATGGTCGTCTGACTCATCAGCTTTTATCTCGATCTTTTGCAGGTCCTTCGGAATATCGGGATCGAATGTAACCGTCATACCGTCTACTGGATAGCGGATTTTTGAACCAATGCCTGACGAAAGCCCTGTTAAAGATGAGGACGTAATAACAGGATCGGGGGGCTCCGTTCCACGAATAAAGACTTCGCGTCTTTCGTTGTTGGCATGTTCGAACGAAATGTCTCTATAAGTAATCTGAGAAGGCGCTTTTGGCGCCTCACTATGAGAGCTTACGTGCAGTTTATTCATCATGGCCAGCCAAATAGGCCCTGCTCCAGTAATTCCACTCACTTGCCACATCGGTTCCCCGGAAAAATTTCCAACCCACACACCCACGGTATAATCTTCAGAAAATCCAACACACCAGTTATCGACCATATCTTTTGATGTTCCCGTTTTTACAGAGGTCCAATAACGCGTGGAAAGATAATTTTCGAGCCCAAACGTCAATGCGCGGCTTTCGCGATCAGATAAAATGTCGGAGATAATAAACGTCGTTGCTGAACTAAAGACCTTCTGCTTTTTTTTACTTAGTTGACTAGCCTCTGACAAAACAATCTCGCTCTTTTGACCGCCATTAGCGAGGGTTCGATAAGCCGCAACGAGTTCCCAAAGAGATACTTCTATAGCGCCTAACGCAAGTGAGGGACCATAATAATAAGAATCATAGGGGATGTAGAATCCGAGACGTTCAAGTGTTGCAATAAAGTCTTCAACCCCGATAAGACGTAGAACCTTGACGGCTGGTACATTAAGTGACGACGCCAGTGCTGTTCTCACGGTCACAATCCCATGAAAAACCTTGTCATAGTTCCGTGGTTCATACACGCCGCCCAAGATCGGAACATTAAGAGAACTATCATTAAAAAGAGTCGCAGCAGTGATTATTTTTTTCTCAATCGCAAGACCATACAAAAATGGTTTGAGTGTAGATCCGGCCTGCCTCTTTGCTCTCACTCCATCGACATAGACAGCCGACGCGTTGGCACCGGAATTTCCAACATAAGCCAAAACCTCTCCTGACATATTATCAAGAACAAGCAGAGACGCGTCGTGAACATTCCTTCCTTCCAGAGCTCGTAGCTGGTCACGGATCAGCTCAAGCGCGAATTTTTGAATACCTCCATCGAGAGTTGAGAGCATAGGGGGCGTTCCGTTGACCTCTTTAGATTTTGAACGAAGTATGTTTGCAACGTGGGGCGCGGAATGTTCTGAAGGTGTAATGCCGTATGAATGCCCACATGACTTCTCTGCTAAATCCGATAAAGCCACACAAGACATGCTCACCTCGGCAACTTTAGAGAGCCTGCATGCCCTTTTTGCGACAACATCCCACGGATCGTTTGGAGCCGCCAACAAGGCCGTTAAAAGAAGTGCCTCACCTTCATCAAGACCGTGCGGATCTTTTCCAAATAGACCTCTTGATGCCGCATGAATACCCTGTAACTCGCCTCGAAAGAAAACGGAATTTAGATACGCTTCGAAAATTTCGTTTTTTGTCCAAATATGCTCCAAACCGAGCGCATCTTGCATTTGATGCCATTTCCGCGCAATATCGCGGTGCGGAACACCTTTGAGATCCCGATCCATAATAGTGACAAGCTGCATCGTAATCGTACTTGCACCGCGAAGTTTCGATCGTTCCAAAAAATCGATCGCGACACTCCCAAGAGACCACCAATCGACACCTTTATGGGAAAAAAACCTTTTATCTTCGATCGTGACGACCAACCGTTTCATGGGATCTGAAATCTCATCAAGAGGAATCCATGAAAGACGCCTGACTTGATGGTCCGCCCGAAATTCGTGAATGAGAGTGCCATGCCGATCGAGTAGCCATTGATCAGACGATGTGTGCCTTTTACGAAACTCGTCAAAGGTAGGCCACTTCAATATGCCTAGTGCATCTTGACCTAAAAGAACAAAAAGAGTCAGAGCCAGAAAATAAACACGTGTAACCAAAAAAACCTCGCTATGGCAAAATCTTTAACGTCTGATTCGGTAACTCACCGAAAACATCCGGTGCGTACATCGCCTCAATTCTTGTTGGCGGAAGCTTGAAGTCGCCAGCATGATTGAAACGAACTGCATATTCCATCGTCCAGGACCCCTTAGGACAATACCAATAGTACGCCTTGAAGTCTTGCTTCCCACGTTCTTCATAAATTGGATAAAGATTTCCCGTCCCGTTTGTTTGAGCTGCCCTCACCTCGGAATCACGGCCTAAGCCAGTGCCAAGTATCGAAGCCCCGGACGGGATTGGGTCGATAAGCCCGACCATGGTCATATCGGCTTGCGCATCGATTGAGATGACAACCTTAATCACGTCGCCCACATGCCATTCGCCGCCAGATTTTCTTTCGAGAGGAAGAACCTCTTTCTTAAGGGAATATCCAGCTTGTATCGCTTTCTGCAATGGAATGGCCGCGAGGCTTTCAAGAGTGACCCATGGATCACCCCTTCCTTGATGCTGCATCTTCAAGGTGCTTGGCTCCCTGGCTTCTTTTGACTCCTTAGGCCAAGCATGAACGACGTTTCCTCCTGCGCTACCACCCTTCCAATCGAATTTATTCTTTTGCCCCGCCATTTCGGACGTCGTGACCCCTTCAATCGACTCTTTTTCATATTTCGCGGAAAACTTTTTCATAGCAATGATGCCTAACGCATTGGCGGTCGTAAGGCCCCAATGACCGTCTTGACGAAGCCTTTGAGCGGCTCCGACGGCCACTTTATGAACATCCTTTTCCCAAAGATTAAAATTGATGAGCGTCAGCAGAAGCCTCATCGCGTTAACATCGGTAGAAATCATCAGCCACGAAAGAGAGTCTTGATCTTCCGTCGAAAAGCTCATCTGAGTCCCTCTAAAGGTCATCCTCGACTTGATTACCTGCTCTGCTTCAGCTAGAAGTTTCTTTTTTGAGGGCATGTCATCAGCTCGCATTAAAACGCTCCACCAGTCGATCACTGCGGATGTTGGCCAGACTTCAGGAGAGGCTTTAATCGTTTCTAATAACTTCGGTGGTATTTTTTTAAACCGTGAGATAGCGTCGAGAGCCTGCAATTTTCTGAGCGTCAGATCCGCTCTAAAAGATTTGGACGACTTTTCAATACGTCCCTCAATAACGCCCTCAAGACCTTCGATCATACGGTTTCGAACGGACTCTTCCAAGCTCCACCCTGTTTCGTTCGACAAAACCAAAAGATACGCCGTAAGCGACACACTTCCATCATCCATACTCGAAAAATACTTTACCAAACCATTACCGTCTAAGAAACTCCCTAGGTCACGATCCATTTTTTTCCAGTCGTCTTCTTTTCCTAAAGCTGCCGCCTGCGAAGCAATTTGTTCGATGCAGCGATGAGGATATGTTCTCATATACTCCTCGACGGATTTAAACCCTCCCATGAGTGATCTTGCATAAGTAAGTCTCACACCACCTCGATCAGGAATGGCGCCTTGCGGCATCGAAATAGCGGTGGAAGCTTTTTCGGAAACTTTTGAAAGACTTGCTTGATAAGATCTGACTGGAACCGCGCGGGTTACTTGCTGGGTCATTTTGATTTCATCATATTTGTTCGTCCCTTCCATGGCGCGAACGATATAGTCTAACTTCGAAACATTCTCCGATATATCTGGTGGAATCTTTAGGGTCCAATAAACATCGCTTGAAGCACCAGGAGCTAGACTTACCTGCTGTGACGAAAGTTTCATCTCGCCTTTAGGAGGTTCAATTTGAATTTCGAGATCCTTCTTTTGATCGGAAGAATTTCTAATCGTAACCCCAGCCATCACAACATCGCCCTCTCGCACGGTAGCAGGAAATCCGGAAAAGAGCGCAATATCCTGAACCGCGCGAATCGAAGACTGTCCCATACCAAACTTGTCTTCTCCAGCGGTTGCGACGACCGCAATTCTAAATGATGTGAGAGAATCGTTGAGAGGAAACTCGATCTCAGCCTCGCCATTTTGGCCCATTGAAACCGTCGCCTTCCAATAGATGAGTGTATCAAAGAGCGTACGCGTACCTTCTTTACCACCACCGCCACCATCCGGCATCGCTTTTAATCCAAAGTGTCTTTTCCCTATGACATGCATGGATGCTGATGCGGTTTTAATATCATAGCCGCGCTGCCCCATCATTGCTTGGAGTAAGTCCCAACTTGTATTTTTTTTGAGTTCAAGGAGTCCTTCATCAATGACGGCAACGGTAAACTCGCCCCCCTTAGGAACGGCTCGCCCATCGGCGTTTTTTGCCTGAAGCTTGACTTTAACTCGCTCGCGAACCTTGTAAACGGATTTTTCAGGGTTAACTTCGACTTTTATTTCGTGTCCAGCGTGACCTACTTTTATCTCTGCGATGCCAAGTTTAAAGGCTGGACGTGCGAGATCAACTAGTGCAGTCGGTGCTGGTTCGTCGACACGTCCCCTGACCACTAACGCTGAGATGAACACGTTTGGGGCAAAAAACGGTTCTATCGGCACCTCAATCACAGGATCCTTTCCCGAAAGAACCCTTACAAAAGCCTTCGAAATCCCTTCCCGTTCCGCTGTGACAAGAACGGTTCCTTCCCTAAAAGGCATTCTCACCTGGAACTTGGCAGTCTCGCCTGGCTCATATTTCTTTTTCTCAGGGATCAAGTCGATACGGTCATCATTTTCAGCGGCAAACCATTGTTCGTCACGTCCACTGATCCATAATTCAGTGTTTGAAACGGCGCGGCGTCCCTTTGAATCCTGAGTCACGGCTTCAATGATAATTTCACCCGAGACTTTAACAGCGCCGTCACAGCTATAGACTCCTTTATCATTAGTCTCTCCTCTGCATACTATTCCGAGTAACGAAATGTTTTCGAAATTTTCGTAGGCATAAAAGCCACCAATAATTTTTTTTCGGTGAGAATAACTCTTTTTTAGAAACGCCTGGAGAGTGACACTCGCGCCCTTTACAGGCAGACCTTTGGGGTCAATGACAACCGTTTTGAGGGGTATGTTCTCTTTTGAAAAAATCCATGAATCGGGTTTCACTCCAATCAAAACATCACTGGGCCAGATTTTTTCTCTAAATGAGATCGTTTGAATCTCGCCGTTTGGATCGCGATATTCAAGTTCGGCTCCGAGGTTTTGAACTTCAACTCCTGCGGCAATACCTGTCACCAAGAATCTGGCGGCACCCTTGTCGTCTAGGACACCAGTCTCGGTCTTTATATCGAGCGTCGACTGATCCCGGGAGCTTCTTCTGTTCACATGCCCATCTTTTTCCTTCACAGGGCCTTGAGCAAACAAAATCCCCTCAAAGGCGGGAAAACTAAGCCCACGCGTTGTTGTTATGAAGTGTCGAAACTTGATCGGAAGCTTTCCTGCGCTACCACCATTAAGATACTGGACAGAAACGTCGAAAGGTACTGATTCTGGGGCTACGAGTGGCTCTTCTTTGATTTTCATCGATCCAGCGATCTGTATGGACGACCTGGTAAGCGGGATTTTAAATTCTTCGACCTGAAAGGCACCGCTCGAAACTCTTTCGGCGCTATCATCTTTTCCAAACACCATGGTGATCCCGTATATGCCGAGTTTCGCGGTTTTTGGAATCTCCCACTCCGATTCAGCAGTTCCGTTTTTCTGCCACGACAGAAGTAGCTCAAATTCTTGTCCGCTGCCCTGATGTTGAATAATCATTTTTTGCGGGAGCATATCTTTCTTTGGAAGATTAAAGCCCAAAAGAGATTTTTCTCGAAGGACATGCTTCATATGAATCGTCTCACCTGCCTGCAAGAGAGGACGGTCGAAAATAGTATGAACCGCTAATTTTGAATCACCATATGCGTAAGGGAGGTGAAACCGCCATCCCTCGATCCCCTGATCCCACGAAGAATGAACAAAGCTAAAGTCGGCGCCCTTTTCTGCTACGACAAGATAGCCACGATTATATTCCGATTCGTACCCTTCTGTGCAACGTGGACTCTTATCTTCCTTAAACGACAAATTGTCGACGATCACGAATCCTTCCTTGCCGGTCATTCCCTTCCAATGGACTTTACCTTCGCAATCCCAAATAGAAACGAGGGCGCTGCTGACTGGCGAACCTTGATCCAAGCTTGTAACCCAAACAAGCGAATTGGCACTCCCTGTTTTAAAATGTACTGAGAGATTGGTGACGAGTGCCGCTGAGGATACATACATCGGTTTTGATTGACCAAGAAGCTTCTGTCCCAAAATCTCACTTTTAACTTCGACCACGTAGAAACCTGGCTCTGGAAGAGGAAGGCCCACCACTTCAAAGGCTTTTGCGGGATTTGTTTTTGGAACAGCCATTTCCCTAAATTGTGGACTTTTAATGTCAACGTTAGGTAAAAGTTCGAAGGGTGTGCCTTTTTCCTTCGGAATAAAAATGGAATCTTCACGCTTTACTGAGTGAATCTTATGAAGCCAAGCGGGGAGGCTTTGCATCGCACTGCGTGGAATTCTAAGAAATCTTGCTTTTACTGAGGTCGTAAAATCAGCAAGCTTTCCTTCGAGGCCTGTTTTTTTTGTCGCTGAGTAAATTGTTGACGTAAGCCCTTCTTCGACGCCGCGTACGGTGAGAGGAAGAGCAGGATCGACCTTTGACTCAAGAATCCCAAAGCTCCCAGAGAATTTTACAAGAGGGGGATACGCTCCGGTTTTAACCGTGAGAGGAAAGCTCTTCTGATTACGTAGCGGTCGATTGGAGTCGTCGGTTAATTTTGCCGGAATAGAGAGTTGAAACGTTGCGTTCTCAGGAAAC
>CAILAO010000485.1 GCA_903832105.1 uncultured Pseudomonadota bacterium
ATCCATACAGATGGTTACTCAGGCTATACCTATCTGGCTTCTTTGCAAGGTATAACGCACCTCTCGTGTTGGGCACACGCACGCCGGTATTTTGACAAAGCACTTCAAAAGTATCCGCCCCACTAACTGCGTATTATTCCAGTAGATCCTTATTTATAAATTGCGGCAGTAATTCTTTGAGTTGAGACGTTTTGGTGTCGTTGATATTTTTGATCACGTATGTTAGCCACTTTTGAGGGTCTATGTTGTTTTTGTTACAGGTTGCAAAAAAGCTATAGAACATGGCAATGTCCTTTGCCGCATCATGGGAACCAGCAAAAAGGTAATTTTTGCGTCCCAGTGCCAATGGACGGATCGAGTTTTCTACAAGGTTGCTGTCGATTTCGAGCAGGCCGTTGGTCAGATAGTTTTGTAGGCTGATCCACCGGTTTGCACAATATTCAAAAGCTTTGCCGATCGGACTTTGTGGTGTTACTTTATTGCGCTCTTGTTGGATATATTGACCAATCTCGTTAATGATGGGCAATGATCTTTCCAAACGAAGGGCATGTCGCTCCTGGTGTGACATTTCCGATTCACGTGCGAGGGATTCAATAGCATAAAGTAATTGTATGAGTTTCATCACGTGCGAAGCTCTTTGACAATCATTTTGAAGTGCTTTGTCAAAATACCGGCGTGCGTGTGCCCAACACGAGAGGTGCGTTATACCTTGCAAAGAAGCCAGATAGGTATAGCCTGAGTAACCATCTGTATGGATGTAGCCATTGAATGTTGATAAATCATCGATTGGCCCTTTGGTGGAACGGCTCTTATAATATTCGAAAAGTGCAGACTTCGACAATGGTGCATATCTTACCCACATATAACCTTGGTGACATGCCCCCGGTTTGTCCTTATCAAGTACTTTTATTGGCGATTCGTCTATCATTTGATAGATTTCGCCTAAAACATAAAGCCTGTGGACCGCGTAGAGTGGTTGTAGCAGCCGGGCGCCCAGCTTAACCCAGGATTCCAGAGTAGAACTCGCCAAGGGGACACCCATCCTGACGATCCGTTTATGTATCCGGTAGAGTGGCAGGTGAAAGACAAATTTATCGGTAAATATCATCGACAAAAGTGCCGGACTTGCAATGCATTTGGCGATTGGCCTGTTCAGTTCTGCAATAACTTGTTTTTGATTGCCATGCTCATCCTCTTTGGTGATGTATTTTAAGCGGATAAAGCGGTTGATGTGAAGTTTTGCAGGTGTATAATCCAACTCTTCGGTGATCTCTTTGCCGATACAGACCATATTGGTAGTATCTTCTGACGGCTCTATAACGGTTTCCACAACAGGTAAATGCGATGGTAATACCATTCGGCCATGATGCTCTTTTTTAGGCTTCTGCCGCTCGTAAGCCACGCGGATAAGTTCGCGCTCAACCTTGACTGCATCCGCTATTTCAGCCGCTTTGGGTTCAAATTCGAGCGTCAGTTGATGAAAATCGACCACAGGCACAAAACGCTCTCTTTTGGAGCCAAAAATCATCCGCCGGAGCTGTTCGTTTTGAAACCTGACAGCTTCATAGTCGATGGTCAACTTAGATATAGCAGAATCCTTATCCGCAATAATTGTATCCCGATCTTTAATTGCAGCATCTTTATCAGCAAGGTTGCGCTCCATGACGGCAATTCTTGCCATCAGTGAACCGATCGAAACATGGTTGTTTTCTTGCTGATTTTTCATGCACAAATATACACTAAATCATTTGATATACAATGGATTTAGTACATATTTTATAACAAAAAATCAACCAAATTTATAACGCTTTTTTTTGCTCATCGCACCAAATGAAAGACCCTCAAGAAGCATCATAAGCTCCTCTCTTTTGATCTGTTTTGATGGCTCGTTATGGGCAGTTAAGCTGTACCTCCCCCTCTCTAAACGCTTGTAAAAAAGGGCAAATCCATCCCCGTCCCAATACAGAAGTTTGATATGTGTGCGAGTTTTATTCAAAAAAACAAAGACATCGCCCGAAATGGGGTCTTTTTTTAGGTGGTTCCTAACGATACCTGCCAATCCATCGAACCCATTTCGCATATCAATGGTGCTGCAACACAAGAAATATCGAAGGTTGGCACTTAACCCCAACACCTATCCGTAGATTTTAAGGCACAACCCGCTCGGAAAAGTCAATACGATTTGATGGTTCGCTAAATGGCCCGATTGGGATTTGGCCTCTGGTGGTGGCACTTTGATTGGAGTTGATTGCCGCATTTCTATAAACGCGGGGCTATTATTGGGTAGCCGGGTAGTTTCCTTAACTTTTCGTACCCAATATTCAAAAGAACTCTTGGAAATTCCCAATGTTTGGGCAAATGCCCCTATCGACATTGAACTTCGGCTCCATTCATCCACTCTTCTAAGCATTTCATCCCTGTCCAGTCTTGTCATAATCTCTGATTTTTTAATTAATCAAAGATAAGGGTGACGCATCAGCAAATAAAGATGGATTTGATGGGGTGGATACGCCCAAAAAGTGTGGTTGTTCCCGTATAAGTATCTACGAACAAACAATGAAGTACCAAGACTGTGGCAATTTTTTAAAAAGTCTTTAGAAAACAAGCTAACAGATGATGATTTTGAAGATGTTTTACAAATTAAAAGTACAGGAAAAACGAAATTAACCGAAGCACTATTCTATATAAATCCTGAGAAGTATTTGCCATTAAATGGGCCAACAGTACCCTATTTAGAAGAAGTATTAGGCATTTATCCGAAA
>CAILAO010000486.1 GCA_903832105.1 uncultured Pseudomonadota bacterium
AAGTTTCTGTTCAAAAGCGTCTTGTTAAATTCATGCTCTCGAATTCCATAGAGAGATTTGTCGATTATAACATTGACGTCTGTTTTAAATCCATAATCGATTATGACCTCCTCGACAAGTTTTGCGGCAAGCCAACTGTAAAGACCTGTTGTATCTCGTAATTCGGGTTTGACGTCGTTTTTTCGTAACAACGAATATGCAAAATCGTATGAACCTTTGAGTAATTCATGGATGACAACTTCACGACATTGATCATGAAGGTTCGAGCTTTTGAGTTCATCAAATTTGTAATATTTCCATATTTTTTTCTTTGCTCTTTTCACACGTCTCTGACAGCAGATCCCGTCATCGTTATTTTTTACAATGACTGCCCCGAAAACGAAAAAAGGCGAGCCGTTTGGATAGCCCAAATCTCCAGATTCATCCATATAAATATTGACGCCAAGGGGTGACAGTGCTGGAGGTATGGAATGTTCCATCGTGTGAATACTATCCTGTCTCCTGCATTAAGATGCGTTTCGGTTTTATTCTCGACCGGAGTGGCGAACACCCGTACCCGAAACCCTTTTTGCATCCTGCCCCGCCCGGAGCGAGGGGGCGCGGCTGTGTGTGGATCGTTTTTCGGCATCGGGGCTGTGCGAGTGGGGATTCTTACGCCGACGTGACTGGGGAATCTCTAACCGGCATTGACACAACTCACCCACGCTAAAAAGTTTTGCCGGTTTCTTTCCATCATTCATATTACCCGATCAGAATTTTCCAATTCGGATGATTCTGATAATTCTCTGGATCCTGTCCTATTGCCTTCATGAAAATGATCTTTTTGTTGTCTGGAACATTCGTGTTCACAAGTAATCACGGGACTCTGATGTAGATTGCTTGTAAGATTTAGAATGGTAGGATCATCTGGAATAGGATCCTCAAACAAATCCTCCAATGTAAAATTGGAATAATCGATTTCTGAATCATCATCAATAATGGTGGTTTCTTCTCTCTCATCAATCACTTGTTCATTGTTTGTTCTTAAAGATTCAATGACAACTATGGGCTCTTCGGATAAATACAAGTCACGACCTATTAATCGCTTAAATTTTGAGATAACCGGGATATCCAGTATTGTCGTTTTAATTCGAGATATTGTAACATTCGTGAATGGAATTTCCTTGATTTCAATTTTTAATTTTGCTATAGGTCGTGGATTAGTTATCGAAGTGCCACAATTATTTCCTCTATTTATACGTTCAATTTCATTCGCGAGTTCAATTATGGCATCCTCTAAATCCGATTCATTGAAATTGTTTTCTTCTTCTGCCATACGTTGTTCTCGATAATTATTTTAGAGCCTAAAGATAATCGCCGTTTTCCCATGCTTCGAAAAACGGCAAAATTTTAAGTCGTGTAACTTCATCAGATTCTATGAGAGATTTTGATATTACATGAAATTTTTTTAGTTTCCCTATCTCTGTAGGCAAGTTTTTTGCGGTTTTTTGATTGCAAGCGAGAAGATC
>CAILAO010000487.1 GCA_903832105.1 uncultured Pseudomonadota bacterium
AAATGAGAATAGACATTCATACCTTACTGTTTATGGTTTTATAGATCCGGGAATTATATATCATCTGACAGGAAAGCATGTTTCTGACGATTGGGGTGGGCGTATCATTGAAGGCATCGCCCATACAAGATTAGTTGATAGACTTCAGAAAATACCAATTAAATCTCAGCTTGGTTATTTTAAGCCATTTTACATAGATAAAAACAACAAAGTTACATACAAACCAGGAGAGATAGATTTTTTAGTGGAATATGGAGATCTTCTAATTCCCATTGAAGTAAAATCTTCTGCAGATTTTGGTAACATAAATTCGAAAGAGTTAGAGCTTTTCATGACTCATTATTCAGTTCCGTATGGGATCGTTCTTTACGGCGGCATACCTCATTATGAAGCTCAGGAAAGAATTCTTTATTGGCCTTATTGGTTAATATAACCCGCAGGAATGGGCCGGGAAAATATTTCTAGTTTTCCAGCGACATAAAAATAGATAAAAACGACTAAAAGTGGTACCATAAATAGGCGTCGGAGACTATTATTATTTTTCCTTTTAGAACTAGCTGGTTAGGTGCTCTATGAGAAGATATATTGAAGAGCAATTGATAAAATGGAGGGATTCCGAACAGAGAAAACCGCTTATTTTGAAAGGAGCCAGACAGGTTGGGAAAACATTCGTTTTGAAAAAGTTTGGTGAGTCTTCGTTTCCAGCGTTTCACTATATCAATTTTGAAAAAAATAAAACTGTTCATAGGGTATTTGAGGGTGATCTAGAGCCAGAAAAAATTATTGAAGGGCTTTCTTACCATTTAGGTGGACCCATTCATGTTGGAAAAGACCTTGTCATTTTCGATGAGATTCAGCACTGTCCCAATGCTTTGACTAGCTTGAAATATTTTAATGAGGATCTTCCTCACCTACATATTTGTGCTGCGGGCTCGCTGCTAGGGTTATATTTACCGGAAACGTCCTTTCCCGTTGGTAAGGTTACTCTATTATCTATGTTTCCTATGTCTTTTGAAGAGTTTCTTATTGGGATCGGAGAAGAACGATTAGTGCAGACAATTGTGCAGTCGATGGAAACAAAAAACGTGCCTCTGATCGCGCATGAGTTATTATGGGAAAAGCTTAAACTCTATTTTGTGATAGGTGGTTTGCCAGAAGTTATAGAGACATTTAGGCTTAGCAAAGAAAAGCCATATCAGGCGTTGCAGGAGGTGCGGGTTAAACAAAAAGAACTTGTTGAGTTCTATTTTGCAGATATTGCAAAACATGCGGGAAAAGAAAATGCCATGAGGATTACACAGGTTCTGCAAAATATTCCAGAACAACTTGCGCGCGAACAAAGTGGATCAGTATCAAAATATCGGGTGTCTCAGGCTGTGCCAGGGATTTCAAAGTATAGCAGACTTGTCAGTTCGATTGACTGGCTCTTAACAGCCGGCCTTGTTGTAAAAGTTCCTATAGCAAATTCTGCAAAACTCCCATTATCTGCATTTTGTAAATATAACAATTTCAAGCTTTTTTTATTTGATATAGGAGTACTTGGAGCCCTGACTGATTTAGACCCTAAATCAATTCTTGGCTATGATTATGGCACCTATAAAGGTTATTTTGCTGAAAATTATGTTGCACAAGAATTTCTTGCATCTGGTGTTCACAACTTGTTTGGATGGAGAGAGAATACAGCGGAACTTGAGTTTGTCCGTGATATAGGAGGAGTGATCATTCCTGTGGAAGTAAAGTCAGGAAATGTCACTCAAGCCAAGAGTCTTAGGATGTTTTTTGAAAAGTATCGTCCTCCATGTAAGGTTATCTTAAGTGCAAAACCGATTAAAATAGATGATGTAAATGCATTACATCAATACCCTTTATATTTAGCTTTTCGATTTTCTTATCTTTGCCGCAGTAAAGAACAATTTTTTAACCAAAACAAAAATGATGACTGAAAAGCGGGCGCGTTTCATCAAAAATGTTTTTAATTTTGTGTGATTAAGATCATCAAAGCAATTTGCGTTCTAATAATTTCCGAGTGCGCGGTGATTAAATCCATGTCGAAGAAAAAAGAAGGCTTCTGGATTCGATCTCCGGAGTCGGTTTAAACGCGAGAATTGCTTGTCAAGAATCTCTGCGTCACCAAGGCTTGCAGCACCCGGAAATGGCGGCACGCCCCCCAAAGGTTCTGCGTTGAGAATCTGCGTCAGACAGAAGACCTTCGCGGCGCAGGAGATTGCGATCTCCTGATGGAACGGTTCGTCAATTACGTAATTTGCGAGTTTTTTAATTCCAGAGTCGAGTTCCGTCCATCCGTTCTGCGGGTCATACTGTCCCCCCGTCACGATGGTCAGGGCTGCCGTTCTTGCATCACCAAGAACTGTTTTTGGATCGACGGATTGTAACCTGCGATATTCAGACTCCCTGATAGAAGTAGCTTCAAATGTGCTTTTGACAAAAGTCAGATCAGGATTGTAATCCATAAGATGTGAGATATCGAATAGCTGCTTGATGATTTCAAGTTCCTTTTCTTTGCCATATTGAATCCCGATAGTGGTTGGCGCAAAGGCAGTCAATTTGTCTCCAAGAAGAGCGGCGGCCGTGGGGACTTTGACGACCACATCGTCTCCGTCATGATGTGTAAATTTTGATTTGATGGGGCGTTCAGCGAATTGGGTATGGGTCGGCACTTCATAAAGTAAATCGAGCAGCACATAGTTGCCGTGCCCTTTGGGTGCCGCGTGGGATGTGTAAAAGAATTTGAAGTGTTCCTTCGGGACCTGCGATTCTTGTTGGCGTTTGTCAGGCTCCCAGTTTAGAAACACACTGCGGGCCACTACTCGGTCGAATACGCGGTGAAGATCCTGAGGCTTGATGGGAAGAATAAGATCAATATCTATCGAA
The DNA here is from genome assembly GCA_903832105.1 of uncultured Pseudomonadota bacterium. Lineage (GTDB taxonomy): Bacteria > Bdellovibrionota_B > Oligoflexia > Oligoflexales > CAILAO01 > CAILAO01. Next base: position 2,893 of record CAILAO010000487.1, read on the forward strand.
AAGCGGTGGCAATCAGAAAGGATCAGGAATTGGGATGTGCCGCCTTTGAAGACGCAGTCCAGTCCTTCAAGTTTGAGGTGTTCTAGCAGCGTCAATGCTTTGATGACTTTTTCTATGAGCTGGGGATCCCTTTTTTTTATCTCGGAATGCTTTGCAAAAAGCCATTCTTTGGTGTGAGATTGTGCAGTAATCAATGTCTGATCTCCTCGATCCATGTTCGTGCATAAGACGGAAGGTCCGTTGTTTTCATGAGTTCAATGATCGGTTGCAGTTGTGTCCTTCGCGATGCATAGCGGGACAACGCGCTAAGATTGACGGCGTATGATTCGAACACGCGTGACCAGATTGTCCTAAGTGTATTCCCAGAAAAAGGTTTAAAAATACTGTCGATGGTTAAATCGACGAGGATTTTTTCGATCATCGGCAGGCGTATATTCTGCATCGTCATGACTGGCGACTGTGAGACTAATGTGCGCACAATGATGACATGGGTCTCCGTTGGTAAATACAATTCCATTTCTCGCGCAGTGGGATCAAACATAACACGTCTGCGAGAAGGGCCGGTTTGCAACATCCGAAAGACTGCAAAAACAGCGTCCTTTTCGACTTCGACGAAATCCCAACGTTTGGTGGGCAACATTTCCATGAATTCAAACAGGAAGCTTGTGGACCAAACGCAAAACAGCATGCCAGGAAATTTTTTTCCCAATGATCCATAGAGCCGCGTTAGACCCTGATCGAGATTCGGCGAGAATGCGGGTTTGGCGGTGATGACGTACATGTTTCGAGCAGCGTTCATCAGAATTCCATGCTTCACTAAATTGCCGACGCGAGCGCGGAAGGCTTTCAGTTGAAGATCGGGTTCGTTTCTTTTCATAAACGCGTAGAGGTCGTTTCCAAACACCACACCATCTACGCCGAACTCTGATTTTAGGGATTCGGCAATGTCGGTGTTTTTTCTAGTGCGTGATGCATTTTTGTGGCTCATATATCAATTATAGATTTTGTCAGATTTTAGCGCAACTGACAAAATCTAAAAATATAACACAATGATTTTCAATGACATTATTCGTTTTTCTGTTTTGATAAAGTAATAAAATTCGAACTGTGAATTTTGTCAATTTTCGGAAAAACTGACAAACTCTGTTTTATGACAGTTCCAGTTGTAAGAAAATCTGTAAGAGCCCACGCAGAAAAGAGTGATTTCGTGTGACAAAAAGTAGGGCCGGGCAGTCGAAAAAAAGTTAAATCAAAAAGTTACCAATACTATCAAACGCTTGAGAGACAAGCGCTCGCGACTGAGTATATCGCGCTCTTTTTGTAAATTACAGATGTCTGACTTTTCTAAAATACAATCAAAACGGAAGGTTGAAGACATTTTTTGCCTTCATTAGAAATTACACTTATAGTATAATACAAAAAGTGTCAAATTTAAGTGAATTCTTTAGTGTGATGTATATATTGAGAATTTATAAGGTGTATAAGAATAAAAAAAACGATACTTTAGAAATTGATCGGCATCTCTGGTCTAACGGGGGCTGCGCAGAAGAGTAGAGTTATGGGTGCTGTGGCCTGGAAGATGTGATAAGACATCAAGATCTCAAGAAAATTTATAGAAAGAAAGTGATGGGATTACTCGCTCTCAGATTAGGGGAAAAACAGCCAACTTCTGAAGAAATTCAGAAGGAAGTGGATAATATATTGAAAAAACTACTTCAAGTCGTAGAACCGGAAAAGGTCATTCTTTTCGGTTCTGCGAATTCTGAAAATTTTACCTATGGTTCTGATATTGATCTCGCAATTATTTTTACTGATCGGGATAAGCTAAAAAGTGGGAAGAAATGTGTGCTTGAAAATGGACCTTATTCGGATTTTTCCTGTGATTTTTTATTTTATGATACTGAAACCTTTCAGAAGAGAGCTACGCTCGGCGGAATTTGTATGGGAATATCTTCTTTAGGAAAAATCATGCACGCATTCTTAAAAAAAAAGAGATACT
>CAILAO010000488.1 GCA_903832105.1 uncultured Pseudomonadota bacterium
GGCCTCCCCTGCTAAGGTCTGCAAGCACGTTCCGCTGCTCTCAGAACTCACCTCCTTGTGCCTGACATCTTCCTGCCAAAATATCTCTCAACCGTCAGAAAACGGACGATAATATTCGTATCAACAGCGACTTGCATACGTTGCGCGCACTCCTTTTGCAAGCGCGTGTTCCATGTCTTCTAACGTTTTGGTTGTGCCTATATATTTCAAACATCCCGCAGCGTCTTCTAACGTTGTCCGTCACCCCCCCTACCAGACAACATTCACTGGATACTGGGAAAATATCGGATCACAACTCAACAAGATGGCGCCTTCAACATTGGCTTGAACAGCTAATAACCGATCAAACGGGTCTTTATGGTATAAAGATAACCCCTCTAAGGCCAAGATATGATCGAGATTGACGGGTAAAATCTCAAGACGATTCGTTTCTTGCTGCATGGTGATAATCTCTGATAATGGCAACGTGAGGGTTAATTTCCCTAATTGGAGTTTAATCTGCATTTCCCAGACGCTGGCGACACTCAGCACCAATATATGGGAGGGGTCTTTGCACAGGCGCAATGCGTTGGCAGACAGTTTCGTCTGCTGACTCTCCCACCAAATAAATGTATGGGTATCCAAGAGGATTTTCATAGATTACCCGTCCAAAATTCGTCAGGTAAGGGTTCATCAAAATCATCACTTGTCCAGATAGCTCCTGGGTGTAATCCGGCAATGCGTTCTTTGCGGAGTGGAAACGAGGGAACGATACGGGCAAGTTGGGTATTGGCATCAGTCATAATGACTTCTGTCCCTTGACGGATCAATGAGAGCACATCATCAAGACTTATGTGGGCAGTATGAATATCAATCGTTTTGGTCATCATCATTTCGCCTCCCTGAGCGTATGCACTTCTTTTGTATCGGAATATTCTCGCTCGTCTGGGTGAGAGTCTTTTTGGTCAAGAAGATTGCATAATGTCTCTTGTATTTTTGCAATATGCTTCAATAGAATATGATACCCGGTGACCGAACGCTTGTTTTCACGGGCGCAAGAAGGCGGGCGCAACCAAAGCCGAAAGAACACCACCGGATTTTCCCGCCCGCCTTCCCAAATCCGGTGCAACACATTGTTAGCGCAATTCTATTTCTATTACACTTATAGCCCTGCTATCGTATAGCAGTGAAGTTATTGCGGAAAATCTGTTACTTCGGTAAAGTGTAACTACCCTGCTCATATGATACCACAAAACCTCCACCCTTTTCATGAGGATATTGACCAGATTTTGCATGGATTTCATTTACTGAATAACGTATCTCTGATTGCAATTCTGGTGTACTATTGATAACATCGCGCAATTCTTGTCGCATTTGATAGCTGGTGATATTACCTGTCATTTGCATGTTGAATAGTAATTGAGTTATGCCTTTGTTACTGACTTTCTCAACACGTTTTTTTAGATTCGTAAATACTCCGATAAGATTACGCGAATCTTGGCCCCATCTGATGTCTGTTAATAATTGCTGAAAACTTACCCATAGATGGTTTTTTTCATATAAAACTTTAAAGACTGTTATCGGCCCAGGTGGAACACCTTCGGGGGTTGCCTTACTTTTCCATTTTAAAACACCCTTTATATCCCTGATTTCAGAAGCATTGACATCAAAACTTTCACTGATTTTCTGATTATAAAGCTGTATAAATTCAGTATTATTCTTACAGAAATGAAGTTTCTTAGATGCACATACCCGCTTATTACAACTGACACATAATATCCCCCAAGAATAACATAGCAGACTATGTCCATTTACAAGAAGGCTATGACCATTTTCATCTTCAAAAAAAACGTCTTTCCCTCGAATTTTTATAGAGCTGACAGGAGTTCCCGTACATTTTGTTCCTGCATATTCTAATTCAAGTTGCTCACATAAAGCAGAGTCAATTTTGGGATCATCCGTGTTTCCAGGGGCATTAATATTATATGTAGAAATTCTGCTTAACGATTCACCTTTATTTGATGGAGTAAATACAGAAATCATTACTTGCATTGAGACCTCCTGTAAAAACAATTAAGGTTTTTGTTCTTTTATTTATGTCCGTTACTCTTTGATATTTCAATTTGCCATACGAGATGCGCTAACAAGTCTTGGAGCAACCTGTCACAGAAATCCTGTTGTGTTCTTTGGGTCTTTGTGGTATAATAAAGGCTACCCTTTGACCGCGCCCGCCGTCAAGCCTTTCACCAGCCGGAAAGTTTCCCCGCGCCCCTTCCTGGTCGGCGGCAAGCGTTCGTTAGGCTCGTTCTTTGTTGTGATGAGAACAATCAGTCGTTTCCTGTTTGCTCGCTATGGAATAAACAGGCGACCGGTGCCCAAATACGTTTCTACATCAAGCAGAATTTCCACCAGCCGAGACACACACCGTTCACGGTACTCGCGCTCATTGCGGATTCGCTCAACATCGCCTATCGTGACGACCGGCAGCAACGTTGCCTGATTCTCCTCACGTAAGGTTTGGGCTAAGGAATCTCGTCCTTTCATATTGCGATTATTCGTCAGCAAAATCATGCCGTGAGCCTGGGCAAATCGCCACACCGTGCGATCAGGGCTTGTGGTCGCCAACCCGACGTCAACAAACATCACCATCTCAAGCGGCA
>CAILAO010000489.1 GCA_903832105.1 uncultured Pseudomonadota bacterium
CATTCACTCTACCTGGAAGCACAGGAACTAACGGGCAATTTCTTAAGACCGATGGTTCTGGAAATCTTTCGTGGACTGATCAGGCTTCAGCTCCAGTCACTAGCGTCAACACGTTAACAGGTGCTGTAACTCTCACGACGACAAATATCGCGGAAGGTACAAACCTTTACTATACAGATGCAAGAGCAAAAACTGCTGCTGTGGGTGATGCGATTACTGATGCCGTTACAGATAAAGCACCGAGTCAAAACGCGGTGTTTGATGCCCTCGCCCTCAAGTCGGCGACGTCGCATAACCACTCTGGTGTCTATGAACCGGCAGGTCTTTCTACAGATGTCGTGACAACGACGAAGATTCTCGATGGTGCTGTGACCACTGCCAAGATTGCTGGATGTTCTGACACGCAAATTTTAAAAATGTCAGGCACGAATTGGGTTTGTTCAAGCGATGCCAATTCCGGTGGGACGGTTACAAGCGTGGCATCGGGAACAGGGCTTACTGGTGGACCTATCACGGGAACTGGGACGCTATCTCTTGCAACATCGGGCGTTACAGCCGGGACATACACCAAAGTCACGGTTGATACCCATGGTCGCGCCACGTCAGGAACTTCGATTGCGGCGGGTGATCTGCCGAGCAGTATTAATGCTGCTAAGATAGGTGGTGGCGCTGTCAGTGATACGGAATTTGGATATCTCGATGGTGTTACGTCAGCCATTCAAACTCAACTCAACGGGCAAGTCGTCGGGCCAGCTTCAGCAACCGACAATGCCATTGCACGATTTGATGGTACTACTGGGAAATTGGTGCAAAATTCCATGTTAGTAGTGGTTGATGATTCTGGAAACGTCGGAATAGGAACCAATTCACCCAATGTGAAACTTGAAACTCAATCAGGGTTAGCTGAATCAGCTCGGTTTATCAGCTATGGATCGTCGCAGTCTGGTACCGTTAGGTTACGACATACACAAGCTAACTCTACTATAGGATTGGTCTTTGACAATGTCGGTATCAATAAGTCTTCAGGTATTCGGCAGGAAACTGACGGCTCATTGACTTTTCATACGAATGAAAACTCCGGCTCCTATGCGACGACTAATGAAAGAATCCGTATCGACTCATCGGGGAATGTAGGCATTGGCACAGCGACCCCAAGTGAGAAACTGGAAGTATCTGGAATAATAAAGGCAACAGCTTTTAATGGCAGTGGATCATCACTCAGCGGAATTTTTCCAGTTGGAACCGTACTGTTTTTTGCACAGTCATCGCCACCTTCTGGTTGGTTATCCTGCAATGGTTCGGCAGTATCGAGAATAACCTATTCGAATCTTTTTTCTGCTCTTGGCACCGAGTATGGAAGTGGAGATGGATCTACGACGTTCAATCTTCCATTTATTCCATACGGACCAACCGTCAAAAAATATCGATATTATCGACTTCGTATTACTAATGCAGCCAGCGATGGCTATAGCTCTGTCCGAGAGTTGGAGCTCTTTTGGAATGGATCTTGGAAGACAAATGCCATGACAGCAAATGTCGCTGGCACGATCGGAGGAATCAATGTTATTATTTCTGCTGCTGGCGAATACTCAGCTTCCTACGCTGCTTGGAAATCATTTGATGGAGATGCAGCTTATTCGTCTACGTCTGGTTGGACATCTGTAACTGGAGCCTTCTCTACAGCAGATCCTTATCTTGAAACTTCTCCGCAATGGATTAAAGTCGACTTCGGTGCTGGCAATGAACTGGCCATTACAAGGTACCGATTGCGCGGTGGGTATGTCACTAGCGGTTGGGCGCGCGCACCGTTGCACTACTATCTGCAAGGTTCAAATGATAATAATAATTGGGATGATATTCCGAATTCTGAAAGCGGGACGGTTTATGGTTATACTGATGACGTTGTAAATATTACTTCTTCTAATCTTGGAGGGTACGCAGTCAAATATTAAACTGTTGTTCCTTCTAAATCGAGTAGGATGAGAAGCTTTTCGACCAATGCCTTTCGGCCCCTGTCCTCTCACACCACTCGGACATACGGATCACGTATCCGGCGGTTCATGTGATTACTTAAGACGATTCCACTCCTGAAACAGTGACATGAGACTTAGTTGATAAAAGTAGAGTTTTGTTAAGACACAGCCAATGTATTTGGACGCTAATTTCCTGCGCCACGGCGCAGGAAACGACTTCGTCGTGCGAAACTTTTTCTAAAAAATAACTTCATCTATTTTCGAAAATTCAGAAAAATTCTAGTTCGGAGATTTTCTAAAAAACAACTTCTTCATTTTTCGTAACTTCAC
>CAILAO010000490.1 GCA_903832105.1 uncultured Pseudomonadota bacterium
CCGTTGCCATCATAAGCAAACACGTTCCAGCCGCGATATGCCTCACCGATAATCGTCGGGACGCCAGCGCTATGGAATTCGACCGGCACAGTTCCGATCCCGCTGACTTGCACGGCATACTGCGCCAGAGAAGTGAACCGCTGAACAGAGTCGTCAGCCAGATCAACCGTGACGGTTCGGAGTGGCGAACGAGGGCTGGAGAACGCGTGATTGAAGCTGATTCAGCGAAAATGAATTCGGAAAGAACAAGAATGATCCTGATGGATTGCGCCGACGGGATCATGTGCGAGAGAGGAGCAAGATAATGTTTTCCAACACGGCATATGAAGCACTGTATCAATATATCGGCCTTGAACTCCATGGGCGATTTATCGAGATCCTAACATCGCAAACCGTTTTTATGGCCACAATTCTTCTACTTTTTGGCTTCATGTTCTTTTCAACATCCGTGAAATTCTTTTCCCGCTACGTGCCAGGAACGCTTATAAAACGCCAGCCGGTTCCTCTTTCCAGATATGTCAAGATAGTGGCCTGTCTTTTTCTAGGATTCAGCCTCTTAAAAATTGGCGGTCAGACTTCCGTCAAGAATTTTAAAAGACATTCCTGGCACGATAATCAATATGTCAAAAACCAATCGAGAACCGTGAAGCCTGAATACCGCGTGAGTTTCATTTTTGATCTTTTAAGCAGAAGTGCCGAAGAGGCCGCGGCGCTGGTCAATCGGATCATCGATGAAGTATTTAAATCGACGCATTCTGAACTTGAAGCCCCCGGTTTTTTCTATAAAGCGATCATGTTTGCGGGATCAGCCACGATAAAAGATGAGGAATTAAGAGCCAAAGTTGACTTTTACGCGAGTGAATGTATCGAACGTGTATTGCCTCTGATTGGCGACCAAGATGGGTTGAACAGGCTTGATGCGGTTTTTGACAAAGGAGGATTTATTGACCAAAAGCTTGATGGCCTAGCTATCAATATGCCAGGACCCGCCCATTATACCTGCCTTAACGCCAAGAACGAAGTAAGAGAGCATCTCCTAAAATATGCCAAGGCTGAAACCGGAGAATTGCCAAGCCTTATCGGAAGTTATTTGATTCATGGACCGATGGACGAAAAAACAGCAATCAACATGCAGATGTCATCAGCTCTGGTGGATTACTTCTTGGAAAGCCGAGAATCGCTTCTTGGCATCCAAAAAGGATCACAGCCCGCAACAACCGGAGCGAAAATCTACCAATACCTAAACAAGATATTTTCCTGGGATGCTCTGACAAGTATCGTCGCTGGTAGAGAAGGCCAAGGAGCGACGCTTTCCGCAAAAAGGGCACAGGAATTCAGCGAAAATCTGACCCGCGCCCCGCATCTGGCGGGTTTTATTAAGATGGCTCTTATAGCCGGGTTTCCTTGGTTGATTTTTGCTATCGTGGCCGGATATTGGAAAGTCTTGGTTTACTGGTTTCTCGTCTATCTTTCGGTCCTGCTTTGGGCACCTATCTGGACCCTGTTTTACCATGTATCGCTGAACATTGCCCTTTCCGCCGACGTCATGGCGGCTTTTGGCAGACTGTCGGACGGAATCTCTCTTTACAGCTCAAGCCTAGTCACGTCCAGAATGAACTATCTTTTTGCAGTCTACTCTTGGATTCAGGTGTTAATCGGACCGAGTTTTACAGCCGTTTTCATTTGGATAGTCAAACCACTTCTAAGCGACACCGAACAAGCCGAATCACCAGAATTTATCTCAAATTCATCCAAAGCGGCCGGCACCGCTGCTGGCATAGCCAGCGGAGTCGGGAGGGTATTATGAACGAAATTAATCAAAATCCCATTCAAAATGATTCGAATAAAAACGCCGAATCGGGAACGGATTTCGGCGATGCAGCGAGCGGGAGCGAGCAGTTAGGGGGCTTTGGGGGAGCATGCTCAACCAACAAGCATATAGGGGGCTGGCGCCAAGCCCCATGCTTGCAAGACACAAAAGAGGAGAAAGGCACAAACAGGAAAGAACAGGGGACAGAAAAAAACACCAAAGACAAAAAACCAACAGAACCAAGAACAAATGTAAGATTTACAGAAGAAGAATTTAAAAAACTAGAAGCGGAGTCTCAAAGAACAGGAAAAAGCATCCCCATACTCCTCAAAACAACATATTTCAAAAAAGAGATCAAAACTTCGCCATTCGACAAGGAAGATTCGAAAAAAATATTATCGGCATTATCGCGAATAGGAAACAACATCAATCAAATCGCCAGGGCGCTTAATAGCGGCTTTCGTGAGGGTTTTAATAAAGACATCATAAATGCAAATGATGAATTAACACTTCTCAGGAAGTACATAGGTGGTGCATGGCAGTAATCAAAATCTACAGGATAAAAAATCTGACCCATAACAAGAATCTGGCAAGATACGTCACGGAAAACCGCGAATACGCCTCTGCAAAAGATTGCTCCCCGGAAAACTTCGTTGAAGACTTCAGGGCCATTGCAAATATCCACGAAGGTAAGGGACATATCGAGGCTTACCATATCGTTCAAAGCTGGAATGAGGAAGAAAGCAAACAATTCAGCCCGGCTGAGTTTAACAAAATCGGGGTCGAATTGGCCGAAAACTATTTTAATGGTCATGCCTTCGTGGTGGCAACTCATGCCGATAAAGCCAACCTGCATAACCATATTATTGTAAACCCATGGAATACCGAAACCGGCGTAAAAATCGAAAACAAAAAGTACCATTTGTACAAACTGAGGGACCTAAATGATCGGCTGTGCCAGGAGCGAGGGCTTTCCGTGATAGCCAGATCAGCAAAAGAAGCTAGAGCAAATTTGCCGGATAAGGTTTGGCAGATGACCAGATTTAACAGTAGGTCTTTTCTGGTAGATCTGATCAATAAAGCCGATTTTGCCAGGGCATATGCGACAAGTCATGATGAGTATGCTGGTATTCTCTCGGAACTAGGAATCACGGCAAAAGTGGAAAATAAAAACATTGTCTATTTCTATCCTGGTCATGAACGGGGAAAACGAGGCTCGAAACTAGGCAAAAACTATGACAAGGATGGCCTTGAACAGGCGTATAAATCTAATGATCAGAGATTCAGACAATATCCGGGACTTCGGCAACAGATTAAAGGACAAATTGAAAACTTCAAAGCTGACAACTCGACTATCGCCAAAGTCAAAGAAACATTGTCCAAGGAATCTAAAGGTACATATGAACCTGGTCTTAAGGACTATTCAAAGTTTACATACATAAAAAGACGGGACCATGAAAGATATCCTCATGAGCTTGAACTTGGCAATTCAGTCATGCCGATTGAGGAACTAAGGAGGGCTCGACGCGGCAACATCATTGAGTACTGCAAGGTAAATAATATCAAGTTAAAGCAAAACGAAAAGGGAGAACTGACGTTAGCGGGCAGGGAATATGTGACTGTATCCGAAAGGGAGTGGAGTAATAAGAAGAATAGGACCAAGGGAAGTCTCATTGAATTCGTTGCTGCGCATAAGGGCATGACGTTTATTCAGGCAATTTCTGAAATTAATAAAAACCCAAGGCTGCTCCTTCTTGAAAAACATTTTGGAGAGCAAAAGAGTACATTCACATCTTTTTATATTCCAAAAGAAAAGAGAATGGAGCAGACGAAAGCGGAAGGTCGCCTGAACTTCTTCTTAAGAGGGCATGGTATAGAAGGGAGCGTCACAGAAAAACTTCTGGCGTCGAATCGGGTGCAGATCGACAAATCGGGGATGATCAAACTCTTTTCTGAGGATGATAAGGAAGGCGCAATCGATTTTTCTATGGACAGCGATAACAAATGGTCCAGAAAGACCCAAGGTTCGTTCAAATCGCCATTTTTCTCGTTTAAAGGATTCGGAACGAAGGCTAACGTTTTTATCGACCCTCTTTGTTTCATCAAGCACCGAGGAAAAGACCTATTCAAGACTTCTGACCTTCGCGAACCGACCATCTGTCTGATGGAGCCGGACGAACGGCCAATGGACATATTTATTAGCAACAATCGCAACATTAAAAAGTTGAGATTTATCGTTCCTGACGCTCCGAAAAGAGCAACTCACGAGTGGGATTTTATAACAAAGTTAAAGGACAAATATAAACCCCTTGGAATTGAAATAGAGCATGGAAGCATAGAAAAGCCACTGCCAGATAGAGACCTGGAGATACCGTTTTATTGAGTAAAAAATAAAAAGGAGGTTCTATGGAAAAACTAGACAGAAGCGCTGAAGTGAAAAGGGCAGGAAGAAAAACTACGGGGGTTTCTCTTAGTGTTAAACGAGAGACTAGACGAAAGCTAAACAAACTCATGACGCAGATTAACAAAAAGGAATATGGGAGAAAAATTGAAATAGATGACTTTATTGATCAGGCGATTTCTCTGTGTAATGCAAGTCAGATTTTCGTTTTACAGGAAAAGTCGTTGTCAAACTCAGATAAGATGGCTCGCCAATATAAAGAGTACATTGCCAAACATGGCGCAATTAGCTGGGATGCCTTCTTAGGAAAATTGCTCGAAGCGGAAAAAAACAATGGAAGGGTCAACATTAGTGCAAACGAACGCTTGTAAAGGTGGCATTTGGCTATCATCCAAAAAATCATTATCAACCTCAAAGTAATTGAACAATAGAGGAGAGAAATGGTATGTTACAAGGAAATCAGTCAGGCTCTGTGATGAGTTTTGACGGTAAGCTCTTTGAAAATGGAATAGGCTTAATAACAGTAGAGGATCTTGCAGGTGCGTTGGGGCTTGCTTCGAAGACGATTAGAAATTGGGTTGCGGCCAGAAGAATTCCGTTTGTAATGCTTGGTCGTAAAACTTATTTTCGTCTGAAAAGCATTGAAGCGTGGCTTGACAAAAAGGAGTACAAGTCATGGCAATCATAAAGCACTCGCGCGCAAACAAGAACACCAAAAAGAAGACCATTTTTTATGAAGCTCAAATTTACGTCCGAGGAGTCAGAGTCACATCCAAATCCTTCGAGACCCAAGCTGAAGCTGCAAAATGGCATGATGAAGAAAAAAATCGGTATCTGTTTGGACGAATGGTCCCCAGTGAAATCGGTGAAATGACATTCTCCGATGTTTTCGCTAGATATCGGAGTGAAAGAGTGCCGCAGCTGCGGCTTTCAACCCAGCAGACAACGGGAAATCGTTTTAAGTATCTTTTAGAATCTCCGATTTTGAATACCAGGATGTGCGATTTTAGCGATCGGACTATTGATGGTTGGTTTGAATGGTTAAGAAAGCATCCAACTGCTTCAGATCCAGGGAGAAAGAATTTTAAACAAGAATTTGTCCTCCTTCGAGCCGTTTTGTATTGGTATAGGGATTGTATCAATGCGGGTTTTGTTGTGCCTGTGGTCAAAAGGCATAGAAAGGCGATTTTCTTTAAACCCGTCAAACCAAGACGCCCGGATTATTTTATGAGAAAAGAAGAGATTCAGCTATGGATTGATTGGCTTAAAACGCATAGGAATAATCAGTCGTATTATAGACTGGCAACCTTTATGGTGCTGACGGCTACGAGAGTGGGTGAAGCAGCTGGACTTTTTTGGGATGCCGTTGATTTTAAGAATAGCATCGCCACCATTATAAGGACTGTGTGGTGGGACCATCACACCAAAGCGCCAAATATTCAGGAATTGGCTAAAACCAAGGAGTCGATCCGCATTATCAAGCTCTCCCCTACTCTTCTGGAGATGTTGAAGGTGATGAAGACGGAATCCAAAGGTGAAGGACCTGTCTTCATTGATTCGCAAGGCGGACTACTAAGATATCCTGCAATTCAGAACGCCTTCAATCAGGCGTTTATGGCTCTTGATCTTCCTTGGAGATCAACACACATTTGTAGGCACAGCTTCGGGACGTTGGCTCTCGTTGCTACACGGGATTTAAGTTCCGTCCAAGCAGCCATGGGTCACAGGAATATCAAAGAGACCGAAGGGTACGCAAAGATCGTCGCACTGCTTGATGGTGTAACGGCCAATAAAACCGCTGAATATATTGGAATCAATCTCTGAAAATCTTTTTTCGGAAAATCACAGACAAAATCACAGACAAACCGCCGTCTTCGTCGAATAGACCAATGATTTTAGTAAGTTACAAAGAAGAAATGGAGGCGGCGGGAATCGAACCCTTAATTGGCATTGAAGAAATTACTGTCAAATCTTAATACAGTTAATAATTACAGATACTTAGAGAGCATTAATAAAAGCACTGTCAAAGCACTTTTCAGTTTGAATCACGTCATTTTCACGTC
>CAILAO010000491.1 GCA_903832105.1 uncultured Pseudomonadota bacterium
CTCTGCGGCGTTTAGCACTTGCTGAGGTTCCATGCATGGCAATTGAAGAAGTTGTCATGATAGAAAACAGTTCAATTCTTCAAGACGAAATTATCGCTCACAGATTGGGTCTTACACCGCTAAAAACTGATTTAGATGCTTTAAAAGAAAAGTCTAAAGATTTCGGTATCGCATTTGAACACTGGATTTTTCATGAACTTAAAACATACATCGACTATCAAGCGGCCCATCTATCTCTTTCCTATTGGCGTTCAACATCAAATTTTGAGGTTGATTTTATCCTCGGTAAAGAAACTGCTATTGAAGTGAAAGCCTCAAGGACAATAGGGCAAAAAGATATCCGAGGCCTCATGGCCTTAGCTGAGGAAAATAGGTTGAAACGATATATTGTCGTGTGCCTTGAGGAAAAAGCGAGGCTTGTTGATGATAAATTTCTGGTACTTCCCTGGCAAGACTTCTTAAAACGTCTTTGGAATGGTGAGCTAAACGATAACCCAGAGCCTATCTAAACATCCATCATCTAGATTTTTTCGAAACAGCCTTGGCAACCTGTCTACATTGCAACCTTTTTGTTAATTTGGTACTTCGGACAAGGCACTCTTTTTTTAAAAAAAAACATGGTATAATCACAAAATAGGAAAAATGACTTTTGTTTTACTTATACTTTCAGAAACGGTTGGTGCATTAGGGGTTTTGTGAAATACGTTCTGAACATCTTTTTTCGTGGTTTGGTGTGCCTACTCATTTGTAGTGCGGTAGAGATAAGCGTTGCTGCGCCGTCCGATCCGAAGCAAAACATAGTGCTAAGACAAGGTCGTGTGGCTAAAATCGCGTATAAAACGCGAAGGATTTTGGTCGGATTTGAGAAACCAAAAGCTCGGGATTTTGCTCCGGGTGACAAGTTTTATGTCTTGAGCACAGACAACGCCGAAATACTGGCAGAACTTGAGTTTTTACATCGCTACAAAATCGATAAGTACTTCGTTGCAAAAATCTCCCAGATACCCGTTGATTTTCCAATCGAGCAACTTGACCGCCTCGCCGTATTTCCTGTTGATGTTGTCGCGAGCAATGAGAAGAGATTCTCTGCTGATCTTGTCGAAGAATTTAAGGCGAAGATTGGCAAGTCTACCTCACCAAATACCGTTCAGGCTATTTATAACCCGACAATCCGAGTCGGATATATCAGGTCTTCCTCGCTATTCGTAACGGCGAACGTTATTACAGGCGCAAAATTGGACCCGATGGTGGCTCATAACGGTTTTGCGGGGGACTTTTTTATTCCAAATAACGATGCGGTCCCCTGGTTGAATTGGCTGGGGGTAAGAGGTAGATACGATCTGATTCAAACAGGCTACGTCCTGCTCAAGAGACCCCATAACGATGAAGTTCAGAAAGCGTCGTTTGAGGGGCGTCAGACTTCTGTTAGCGTCTCCGTAAGACCGACTTTTCAGAAAACCTGGTTATCTGCCCTCGGCTTTCATGTAGGAGTTTGGAACAGTCGTCAGGAAAAAATGAGTCTTCAGGAAATTGACGGCATCCCGGAGTCATCCTTTGATATTGAAGTTAAAAGCGTTACCGTTGGCTTCGAATACGAAAACAACCCCATACCGAATGTCTTTATTACGACTATGGTGGTTGTTCCCGCGCAAAATTCCTACACGGCAAAAGAAACGAGTGGTAGCGGTACGAATGGGGAAGTCAAAGGAAAGTGGAACCGAACGGAGATTTCTATTGCGCCATGTATCAGGTATCCCGTCCTTGAATACAAGGATGTTGTGGTGAAGCTCGATGCAAGTGCGACGTTATTGAGGCGTATCGACACCATTAATGCGCCTGCCTTGGACGATGCAGACAAGAAAGCTCAGAAATATGACACCTGGTCCTATTCTGGGACTTTGGGTTTGGGGGTTAATCTCTGATCCGGTGATCCCTCGAAGCATGTTAGGGACGCCAGCAAATGCTTGTACCTGCGACTGTTTCGACATTTGCAGGACACGGTGCAATGTCAAACTCCGCAGTCTGAGAGACGTTCCCCGCTGCATCTATAAGCTTAACACTGAAATTTGCGGACTGCGAAGACACCACTGGGAAGCTCACGTCGCTTGCCGTCAGGTTTCTATCCTCCGCAACCAAAGTTGCCGTCCCTCCATCTGTTTGCGTTATTTCGCACTTCGTAAAGTCAGTTTTTTCGAGCGCCTCATCCCGGGTAGCTGCAAGCAGGAACCCACCGATCTTTGAACTGATATTGCCCTCGTCCTCGCCGTCCGCGGCTGTCTGTGGCGTATAACATGCTTGCGGCGCGTAAAAACGAAAAACAAAATCCTGCATCGTTGAAGGAGTTAGAATGATCGTATCGGTTTTGCCAGATGAAAGCGTCCCCACCGGAAATAGAAAAGGACTTAGGTCGCTGCCTTTTGATGTCCCTACAGGGGCAAAACCCATTTTCAAGAGAAGATAGCTTGTCTCGATTTCTGGGGCTCCGTAGTCAATATGCACTGTTAAGTGGTTTGTCAGGTTGACGTCATCTTCGCTGATGTTTGTGAAAAGATCCTTGAGGAAAATCCGAAAGAGCACTTTGCCGCCCGTGGATGTTTCTCGACTGTTCAATACGATTTGAGAAGACTTGAATGCAGCCCTGTAGTCTGTACAGGGTGAAAACACGATGTCTCCTTGGTCAGCGATCACACCCAGTTCAAACCCGGGAAAGCACCTCGCGCTTTCAATATAAAACGTCGAATCGCTCACCCCCGAAATAACATCCTCCTCCAGA
>CAILAO010000492.1 GCA_903832105.1 uncultured Pseudomonadota bacterium
CATTTTGAATGAAGAGCGAAATCCTGTAAAAGCCGGGGAAGCTGGCGAACTATACGTCGGAGGTGTTGGCATTGCGCGAGGTTATCTTAATCGTCCCGATCTCACATCCGAGCGCTTTATCGAAATCGATGTCAATAAAACCGGTTCTCCCGCTCGGCTTTATCGTACGGGAGACCTCGTTAAACATGCTCCAAACGGTGAACTTGATTTTTTAGGACGCATCGATGACCAAGTAAAAATTCGAGGCTTTCGCGTCGAATTGTCCGAGATTTCGTCCGTCCTGCTCGAACATCCGCGCGTCCGTGCCGCCACTGTTAAATTAACTGAACGGGGGGGACTCCAAGAACTAGCCGCGTATATCGTTATCGACAGCGCCCCGGAGCCTTTCGACCGAAGCGGTATGCTCGAAACATTACGAAAAAGATTGCCAGATTACATGGTGCCGGGGTATCTCGACGTCTTGAGTGAATTGCCGACCCTTACTAGCGGAAAAATTGACAAATCTAAGTTGCCTGCCGCCAAAGATCCCCTCATACGAACAGCCAAACTCGTAGTTGAGCCATCGACAAATCTCGAAAGAACACTGCATAAAGTCTGGAAGAAATTTTTTACTACTCAAAATATTTCGATCGAAGACGATTTTTTCCTTGATCTGGGAGGACACTCTTTAATCGCCGCGCAAGTTGTGACGATGTTAAGACAAGACTTTCACCTTGACGTGACCATCCGCGATATTTATGAATTCAAGACGATCAAGTATCTTGCAGGACAGGCCTCATCGAGAGCTGTTTTGGCCGATGCCGCAAAAAGCGAAGCCTCTTTTCGTAAGAGGTCAGCTCGCGATGTCTATAAAAACCTTTCTTTTCTCACACGCGGTCTTTCAGTTATTCTTCAAACGGCATCACTTTATTTGCTTTATGGCATCGGCTCATGGCTTGTGTGCGCCTTCGCGCTTCCATTTTTGCTTTTTATGCGTGGTTTTTTAACGCTTGAATCCTCTGTCTATTGGACGATCGGTCTTAGCTTC
Organism: uncultured Pseudomonadota bacterium; assembly: GCA_903832105.1. Taxonomy (GTDB): domain Bacteria; phylum Bdellovibrionota_B; class Oligoflexia; order Oligoflexales; family CAILAO01; genus CAILAO01. Next base: position 1,028 of record CAILAO010000492.1, read on the forward strand.
GGGCTTTACCCGGCAATGTTGGCACTAAGTATCGCGTGCAAATGGCTCCTTATCGGCCGCTATAAACCTGGAAGATATCCCCTGTGGAGTTTTTACTATTTCCGCTGGTGGCTTTCGACCAGGCTCCAAGCCATTGGGGGAGCGGGAGTTCTCGCAGGAACTCCCCTCATGAGTCTTTATTATCGGCTTATGGGAGCCAAAGTAGGCACTCGCTGCACAATTGACACTTTGGCCTGTGGAGCATTTGATCTTGTGAAGATCGGAGACGACACAAGCATAGGCGCAGATACGCAGCTTCTAGGATACCGCGTGGAAGATGGCATGCTTGTCATCGGCACCGTGGAAATAGGGTGCCGCGTCTTTATTGGAATTCACTCAACACTCGGTCTCAACGTTCGTATGAGTGATGACACGCGTCTTGACGACCAGTCACAGATTCCCGACGGCTCCACCTTGGGACCAGGCGAATCTAGACGAGGCTCCCCAGCAAGGCCCGCCGAAGTCGCGGTCCCAGAAATGTCAGAGACTGCCTCGATGCGGCATCCCATACTATTTGGCCTTTTACATTTTCTTTTGATCTATGCCATGGAAATTTTACTGCTGATCCCCGGCATTCCGATTCTATTTCTTTCGGGTTACGTTTTCTTCAAGTATGGTATTCTGCCTTGGGCGCTCTCACTCTTTCTTTTCGCGCCATTCTCCATCATCGTCTATTGCTTTTATGTTGCTGGAATCAAGGTCTTGGTCTTGCGTAAAGCTCGCCCGGGCGTTTACTCCCTCGAAAGTGGTTTTTACCTTAGAAAATGGCTTATGGACTCTATCATTAGAGTCAGCCGCAGTGTTTTACTTCCGGTGTATACGACTCTCTACCTGCCTCCATGGCTTCGCCTTCTTGGCGCTAGAATTGGCGCTAGGACTGAGCTTTCGACGATCCACTATTTTTCGCCTGAACTACTCGTGGCCGATGACGAAACTTTTTTTGCGGATGGCTGCATCATCGGCGGAAAACGCATGCACCGGGGAGTTATTCAGATTCGGGAGAATCACGTTGGACGAAGGACGTTCGTAGGTAACAGTGCGATTCTTCCAAACGGAATGAATCTCGGCGATCAGTGCCTACTTGGAGTCCTATCAGCACCACCGCTCGACTCAGGACGGACTGCAAATGGCACCGAATGGCTTGGATCACCCGCTTTTCCATTGCCTCATCGTCAAAAGGTTGGCAATTTCAGTGAAAACTCAACCTATCGACCATCCACTAAACTCTATATTCAAAGGGCAATCATCGACGGTTTTAGGATTCTTATTCCTAGTTACATCGGGTTGGCGAGTGTTTTAATGTTTTTCTATGCACTTTTTTTCACCTATCAAACATTTGGAATTCTGGAGATGTTCTTAGTCGCCCCTCTCGTGACGATGAGCCTCGCCGTTTCCGCCGCTCTCGTAGTCATCACCATCAAGTGGCTTGTCATGGGACGCTTTAAACCAGTCATTAAGCCACTCTGGTCTCCGTATGTGTGGCTTAATGAAATGGTCAACGGAGCTTACGAATCAGTCGTTGCCCCTGCGCTTGGACCGCTTTTGGGAACGCCCTATATCGCTCCGTTTCTTCGGCTTATTGGCTGCAAAGTTGGACGGCATGCGTTCATTGAATCGATATTATTTTCTGAATTTGATCTTGTGGAAATTGGTGACTACGCGGCCCTTAATCTAGGTTCAGTCATTCAGACGCACCTTTTTGAAGATCGCGTTATGAAATCATCTTATTTAAAAATTGGAGATGAAACCACTGTAGGAAATATGGCCGTTGTTCTTTACGATGCCGAAATCGAACGCGGAGCGACACTGGGACCTCTCTCCTTATTAATGAAAGGAGAACGTTTGCCTGCGCATTCGCGTTGGCATGGCATCCCGACGGTTCAGTCGGAAACACTCGCAACAACGACAGGTTATGCCTAAGTGGCACGCTCATTTTCGGGAAAAGGTTGAGTTTTTTTTGGGAAGCGACTAAATATGATGCTAACGTTAACACAAGATCTGATCGAAACCGTAGTTTTTGAGGAGAATGGATTGAAATCTGCAGTCTCGGCATTGCAAAGATTAGTAAATCCGAAAGCCTCGGTTTCTACCGTTGATTTGACAGATAACAATATCGAGCAATTTAAGTCGCTTTACCGTAGCTATGAGAAAAAAGTCAGATCGACCTTATTACGCCTTACTGGCAGAGATTCCTACGAAGACCTCACTCAAGAAACTTTTTTTCGAGTATGGAAGGGGCTTCCAAAACTGCGTAGTACTGACTCTCTTTCAACTTGGATCTACAAGATCACATTAAACGTCGCCTATGATGAAATAAAGAAAACCATCAGAGAGCGTCAAAACATATCAGAGTTAGCTCAGAGTCCTTCGTTATCCTATGAACCATCTCGACAATTTGAATATCGAACCGTCATTGAGAAAGCTTTGCTTAGCTTAAGCATCGATCACAGGGCTGTGCTCGTCATGCATGACCTTGAAGGTGTCACAGAAAAGGAAATCAGCGACATCTTGGATGTTCCGCTTGGAACAATAAAATCGAGGCTTTTTTATGCCCGCGATTATGTTCGAACTTTTCTTACCAAGGAGGGAATTAGTCACTATGAACAACAATAGCACTAAAAATCGTGATGACACCCTTTTTGTTGAATTTCTTAAAAAACATGCCCCTTCGATTGATGACGTTCCGTCGCAGCGAACTATAAATCTCGAGAGAAGAATCCTGGACTTGGTCGCATCAGATCGAGAAAGGAGCTTTCTTCAAACCGCCATGAAAGCAGTCATCAGATGGAGATCATCAAGAATAAACATTGCTATTCCTCTGGTGGGACTTGGGGCGGTGATTGCACTTTTTTTGCTTTTTATTCACGAACGCGACCTTTCGACACCAATCTCTGTAAGCTTTGATAATTCAGAGATTGAGTCCTATGTGGAAGATAATTGGAATCAACTTCTCAGTGAAAATGACGCCTCCTCTTGGGGAAGTGAAGTGGATGAGATGCTGAACAGATATTGAACCTTGCTGAATGGAGGGCTGAACCCATGCTGTATCAAAAGCGATTTTTTTCCGTGTTATTGACATCGCTATTCGTCTTTTTCCTGAACCTCGCGACTTTGTTCTCATCACAAATAGGTTTTTCTCAAGAAGCTGGTCAAGTCATTAATCAAGCTGCCGATAATGAGCAAAGACACGGGAAAATGGAGCGCAGACTTGGCGAATTAGATCTAAAACCAGAGCAAGCTGCCAAAATCAAAGAGATTAGAGCGCTCTATCACCCAAAGATGGACGAACTAAAACAAAACCTCAGAGAAACGAGAAAGAAGATTGAGCAACTCATGCTCTCTGAAACCACACTGGAACAAGCCAAGACCCAACACGAGAACATGCAACGTATCCTCAACTCTATTGGCAATCTTCGCTTTGAAATCATGTGGAAAACTCGCGAAGTCCTGACTCCCGAGCAAAGGGTTAAGTTTTATCAGAAAATGCAATCCCATCATGAGGAATCGAAACGTCACCATTCCGATAGGAAACCTGAATAGCGTATCCGCTTCGTTTATTTTATAACTGCGGGAATGATATAGCGACTGACGAATTGGTCTCCGTTAAGTTCTTTGATTTCTTGATTTGTATCAGCCGTTAATATGACAACAATGTCCAATTTAGGAATTATGTATCCGAATTGGCCTCCGTGCCCCCAAAGCTTATAAACTTCGAGATCATTAAAGCTTAGAATCCACCAGTGATAGCCATACCAGTAAGTTGAATCCACCTTATTATATCTTGTTAGAGACTGCCTGACCCAGTCTTCTGATATAACGCTAGTACCGTCCAAAAGGCCCTTATTAAGGTATAAGAGAGCAAACTGTCCCAACTCGCGTGCGGTCATATAGACATTATAACCACCCGAAAAAATGCCTTGCGGATCACTTCCCCAATGCTCAACTGTAATACCTATCTGCTCTAAGAGATATTTCTTGGCGAATGCGAACGTCGTCATCCCCGTTTTTTCGGTGAGAATCGCTGAAATGACGTGCGACTGGCCGGTACAGTACTTAAAACTCTCGCCAGGATTGGTATTTAAGGGAAGATCAAGGATGGCCTGTATCCAGTCTTTCTTTTTTTCAATTTTACTTTCCGTGACATCTTCATCCCACTCAAACCCCGCTGTCATCGACAATAGGTGTCGAAGCGTAATTTTTTTCGTGTCCTTGTCTTTATATGAATATTTCGGTAACAACCGATAGATTTCTTCGTCCAGGCTTTCGATAAAGCCCTGCTTCAGCGCAATTCCAACCAAGGCCGACAGAATTCCTTTAGATGCGGAGTGGATATTGTAACTGTAATTGACCTTGCTTTCGTTGAAATATTTTTCCCAAACGATGGTCCCATTTCTGATCACAAGGTAACTCAAGATTGAAGGTGATTTTTCGAGTTCTTGTTCACCTTTAAGAAGAACACTTCCATCAACCTCAAGGTCTTCTGGTTTCGAAAGTTTCCACAATGAGCGATCGAAAGAGTCGTCAACATACATAGGATTATTTTCATAAAACTGCTTTTTGATCGAAGATTCCTCCGACATTTTTCCGCAATCTATAAGTTCATTGTTAGATTTGGAACACCGCATATCCCGAGACTTCGGTCCGCATGAGCATAAAAACCCAGCCACCAAGAAGCTGCCGATGATAACAAACTCTGTGCTCTTGATCTTAATCGACTCTAACATGAATCGTCACCGGGCAATGATCCGAGACATTTTTATTGTAGTAGCTAATATTCTGATATCCCTCACCCTCGCTATTAGACGCATTATTGCAAGGCCCAGAGACTTCCGGAGGATCAGACGAAAGAGCCGCATGATCAATCCAGAACCGATCAAACTTCGACTTATATTTTGTCGTCCGATACGTATAGGAAACTTGTGTTTCAATCTCTACAATCGGAAGACCTTGCTGATTAAAAATGTCATCAAACTTTTCTGGTTCGTTATCATAACTATTAAAATCGCCCAATATGACCGACGGTGTCTGATCTTGTTTTTCTTTGAGATACTTCGCGAGAATTCCAATTTGGTTTAACCTGGTATCAAAAGCCTCCGGAAATGCTTTAAGATGCACGGCAAAAATATGTATAAGCTCATCGCCAGTTTTTTTGTCTTTAATAATACCGTGAACCGCTGGCCGCAAGTTTCCGAGAGCTATATCTTCCAAAATAAAATTGTTGTCATCCGGCGCTTTAACAAACTCATAGTCGCCTTTAAGGCAAATGACTACGTGTTGTTCCTTAGTTTCGAGCTTATATGAAGTGCAAGCAAAAACTTTATCCAGAATTTTTTTCTGGAGGCGATCCACATCTAAAACCTCCTGAAAAGCTATGACATCAGAGCTAAATATTTGCTCCCTCTTCATGAACTCCCTAATCGTCTTATCACGATGCTCATCCGCAGCGATTTTGTCACTCCAAGCTTCCTCGTGATCTCCATAAAGCAGCCCGCCACCACCATAATTTTTGACGTTAAATGTTGTGATTTTTAATTCAGTAGCTTGAAGTAGCGAGGAAGTGAACAAAAAAGCAGACACGACAAGCCAATAACCCTGGCGTCTCATAAAGCCTCCCTGCAAAGTTAAGCTAACAGTTTGAATCTTAATCTTATTAGATATTATTTCGCATTTTTCTTCAACCGCATAAACTGTGGTCAGGCTATTTACGGTGGTCAAATAGTGGGTTGGCTGAGTTAGTGGAACCTGATCTAATGTAAGACAAATAGAGTTTCAGCCCGCACATGAGGCTGAAACGTAGCCACCTAGCATTTGGTTTTTTTAGCGAATTACCCGTTATAATTCAGCATAAACAGGCAAATAAACGGTGATGCGGACGGTCGTTGTAGTCTACTATCTCATCAATCGATCAAAAAAAACTAAAGTTTCTGAAAATATCTCCGAAGCTCATAACGAATGGTTTGATATTAATTTTAGATTAAATGTCATAAGGAGTATTTATGTTGAACAGCCTATCCTTCAAAACGGTTCTTTTGGTGTTCTGTTTTGTCACACTAACAACTGCGTGTGAAAGTTCAAAATCGTCGAACAACGCACCGGCACCGGTTGCCGCCTGCACAACGTTAGATCAGACAAGTTGCCTTGCCAGAACAAGCGACTGCCTATGGAATGCTCAAACTTACGCCTGCGGCGCGTTGAGCACAGTGGTCTGTAGCAACTACACGACAACCACTTGCCCAGCAACTTCCTGCACTATTCAGAACAACCAATGCGTTGCAGCAAGTTCTGGGGTTGTTTGTAGTAATTACACGTCGACCAATTGTCCAGCCACCTATTGCGCCATTCAAAACAACCTATGTGTTACAGCAAGTTCTGCCGTCGTTTGCAGCAATTATACGTCAACCACTTGTCCAGCCACCTCATGTACTTTGGTTAACGGAATATGCACAACCGCCAGCACGTCGGTCGTCTGTAGCAATTATACGTCAACCACTTGTCCAGCCACCTCATGCACCTTGGTTAATGGGATATGCACAACCGCCAGCACATCGGTCGTCTGTAGCAATTATACGTCAACCACTTGCCCCTCAACTTCATGCGCTTTAGTTAATGGAATCTGCTCAAATGTAACTTGCAGCAATTACACCTCGACCACTTGTCCAGCCACCTTATGTACCGTGGTGAACGGATTATGTACGACAGCATCTTCCTCGGCCAATTGCAGTAGTTTCACCTCCACCAACTGCCCCTCTACCTGCACGCTTTCAAGTGGGGTTTGCGCCGCTGTTAACTGCACCGCATACAACAATAACTCAACTGGTTGCGCCTACTATCCACAAGCTTGCACATGGAATTCGACAACGCTCACTTGCACTAACAGGTGATCGCGACGGGTCATTCAACGGTCGGCTCGTAATCAAGCAACAGAAAATCCCCAGCCCTCGGGGCAAACACATCTTAATTGGCTCCGACCCGGTTCTTTCAATTCTGAGTGTTTAAACATAAGAGTCTCCTTCAAATTTATGTCGAAAGACACGTTACCACAGCTTTTTATTTCACCATTTTTAAAGAAGTGTCGGCCTCGTACAAAGTCGATTTAAAGGCTTCAAATAAAGAATTTAGAAGGCTTTTCAGCGAAAAAGTGAAACTGTTTTCAAATATTTCTAATTCCCGCAACTCCTTGGCGTTAAAAGGTTCCGCAAACATGTCAATGGAATTTAAGATGTGGTTTTCATTTTCTGTAGTCAAATTTCAGCGGGGACACGAGCCTCGATATCTGACGAAAATCGCAGTCGATGAAGTCTATGCTAAGAAGACGCTTGAGAAAAACGAAACCAGAGATGATAAGTTTTTTACCATCATTACTGATATCGATAAAAAGAAGGTCGTGTGGGTTTCAGATGGATAGGACGCGGCGTGAGTTTGGACG